>CAYYBN010000148.1:0-5227 GCA_964470225.1 uncultured Methylotenera sp.
AACATACCTTGTTAACCGCTGCATCGCAACACGATGTGGTACTGACCAGCGGTGGCGTATCTGTCGGCGAGGCCGACCACATGAAAGCCCTGCTGGCCAAGCATGGGCAGGTATTGTTCTGGAAAATCAATATGAAACCCGGACGGCCACTGGCCTATGGCAAAATCGGCCAGGCCCATTACTTTGGTTTGCCGGGCAATCCGGTGTCAGCCATGGTGACTTTTTACCAATTTGTGCAAGACGCCCTGCGCCAGTTGATGGGTGAAACTGTCAGGCCCCAGCCGCACTTTCATGTACGCTGTGTCGATGCGATCAAAAAAGCCCCAGGTCGCACTGAATTTCAACGAGGCATTTTGTTTGAAGCAGACGGCGAGTGGCAAGTAAGACTGACTGGTGCGCAGGGTTCGGGCATGTTAAGCAGCATGAGCCAAGCCAATTGTTTTGTCATGCTGGATGCAGAAACCGGGTATGTATCGGCTGGCGCATTGGTCAAGGTACAACCGTTTCGCGGCGTGTGCTGATGCCACTGGTCAGGCGACACAAAGGGCTGAAAATCGCTTATAGTTACGCCTTGATTGAGGGGGTAAGGGTCAGGGTGTGGCCGTGCAAGCTGTATTAAAAAAACAAACAAAAGCAATTGAACATGCATTGGGTTGGTGTATCGGCCTGTCATTGTTAATGCATGCCGCCGTATTGGTTTTAATTCCCAAACCCGTCTATCTGCCGCCCAAAGTGCAAGAGGAACCGCTCAAGGTCGAGTTACTGCCGCCGGAAGTTAAACCTTTGCCGCCCCCGGAACCGCCCAAGCGTGAACCGCCCAAGCCTATCCCGGTAAAACCGCAACCACTGAAACCTTTGCCGGTTAAACCTGAACCAACACCAGAACCGCAACGTAAGCCTGACTCCACCCCCGAGCCTGTGGTCACGGCGCCTATGGTTACACCTCCCCCTGTCATTGCTGCCAAACCAACCATCAATGAGCCGAAGCCAGAGGTGGTTGTACCCCCCCCACCGCCACCGCCGCCTGAACCGGTCAAGCCCAGTGGCCCTAGCGATGCTGACGTTGAGGCTGCTCGCAATGCATTTCGCTCAGCAGCACACCGTGAGCTAAAAAAACATCAGCGCTATCCGCGTATTGCGGCTGACAGAGGCATAGAGGGCGAGGTCAAGCTGAATATCCATCTGGATGACAGTGGCAACATCACCGGTATTGATGTGGCAGAGTCCAGTGGTAATGCTGCGCTGGATAATGCCGCGCTGGATGCGGCCAAAAAGGCCAATTTGAAAGCCAATTTTCAGGACATTTTGCGTGGCCGCGTGAACAATGTGGTGGTCACAGTAAGCTTCAAACTGGCAAGCTGAATCCGGTTACGCCGGGTTCATCATCCAGTGCTTGCGCCCTTTTCATGGTCATGACCCGGGAACTCTGTCGATGTTAAACACACGCCGCACCAAACAATGGAACACCTCGCTTAAGGGTAAATCGCTACGCAGCTTGCTACTTATTCATGAGCTATTTTTCATCATTTTGATTTTGCTGGCTGTGTTTAGTGGTGCCTATGGTATTTATGTCTGGGACCACGCTTCTAAAGAGTCGCAACGGATTAACCTGCTGATACAGGAAATTCATCAGGTGCGAGGGGATTTATACCGGCAAATGAAAGAGCTGTTTGACGCTTTTTTTCTGCAAGATAGCGAAGCGCTGGCAGAGTATAACCATTACACGCAGTCGATTCTTAACCATATCGGCCGTCTGCAAACCATCGCGACTGACGCCGAGGAAAACAAGGCGCTGAAGGAAATTGAGCAAAACTACCGCACCTTTGTCAATGAAGCGCCGTCACTGTTCTATCGCTATCAGGCACAGCCAGACCAGGACAACCAGCGCTCTTTGTATAAAGACATTGAAACCGGTATTTTTAGCCGCTACGAAGATGTATCGCAACGGGCAGAAAACCTGCTTTCCATCAAACAAAAAGAAATCAAACTCCGGCTGGAAGATGCGCGCAAACACTCGATTGCCGTGTTGTCATTGCCGATTTTGCTGGCGTGCCTGATGCTGGGCTTTTCCAGACGCATACTGAAAAATGCCATCGTCTCCCCCATCAACGACATCATGGTCGCCACCAATACCATCAGTACTGGCAATCTAAATCATCAGGTGCCGGAAACCGGTGCTTTAGAACTGGCCACCTTGTCACGCGAAATTAATAAAATGGCTGAAGACCTAGCGGCCAGCCGGGATGCCTTGGTTAAAACAGAAAAGCAAGCTGCCATGGGCGTGCTGGTGCCTATGCTGGCGCACAACATCCGCAACCCTCTTGCCAGTATCCGCGCCACGGCGCAAGTAATTGATGCGCCCGAACTGGACAAGGATAGTCAGGAATCATTGCAAGGCATTATCCATACTGTAGACAGGTTAGAACGCTGGACAGGTGCATTACTGTCTTACCTGCACCCGATCAAACCCATGCTGACGCAGGTTCCACTCTACAATGTGGTACAGGGGGCGCTGGCCACCTTGCAACCCAAACTGGCGGAAAAAGCAGTGCTCCTGGAAGAAAACAGTGCGCTGCTCAAGACCCCCATACTGACCGACGAACACCTGCTTGAACAGATGTTATACAACTTGCTGCTCAATGCCATTGAAGCTTCACCCAAGCAGACCACGATACGCATAGACTGTCAGCTGGCGAATGACACCTTGACGATGGTTGTGCGCGACCAGGGCGTAGGCATGCCTTTTAAACCTGACCCACATACCGTGACGCCTGGCCCAACCACCAAGCGCTTTGGTACTGGCCTAGGCATTCCATTCGCCTATAAGGTCTGCGAGGAGCTGGGAGGTCGCTTAAACTTCGATAGTATGCCAGGACAAGGAACCAGCGTCACTATCGTATTGCCTCAGTGAGCAGTCTTAGACACTGGCGAACCATCATCGGTATCTTTAATCTGATTGTTGCAATCAATAGTTTTGCTTGCTTAATTTCCTTTTTTTATCAACAATGCTAGTGAGTCAAAGTCATGAATACTATGTTGAATACCACTGTTCCCGCATTTAGTTTGCCCGCCACCGGAGGTCAAATGTTCGAAATGCGCGATTATTTGGGCAAGTTTGTGGTGCTTTATTTCTACCCCAAAGATGCCACCCCAGGCTGTACCACGCAGGGCATGCAGTTTCGCGACAAGCATGCCGAATTCACGGCCGCCAATGCAGTCATCGTTGGTGTTTCACGCGACAGCCTTAAATCCCACGAAAACTTCAAGGCCAAATACAGCTTTCCGTTTGAACTGTTGGCCGATACAGAAGAGCTGGCTTGTGGCCTGTTTGGTGTCATGAAATTAAAAAACATGTATGGTAAGCAAGTGCGTGGCGTTGAACGCAGTACCTTTTTAATTAATCCTGAAGGTGTCATTGTGCGTGAATGGCGTGGGGTTAAAGTCGATGGCCATGCTGAAGACGTACTGGCCATTATCCAATCACTCTCATGAACTAATATTTTTTATGGCCCGTGCTCCTAAAACCAAACTGTTTGTGCTGGATACCAATGTGCTGATGCACGACCCCTCCTCGCTGTTTCGATTCGAGGAGCACGATGTCTACCTCCCCATGGTAACTTTGGAAGAGCTGGATAATAACAAAAAGGGGCTGACTGAAGTGGCGCGCAATGCCCGTCAGGCCAGCCGTTTTTTGGAAGAGATTATGGGGGGGACCAATACCGCCGACCTCGAATCTGGCTGTCCACTGGCCATTCAGGGCAATCGTCATTTAACGGGTAAACTTTTTTTCCAGACCGAACATGTGCCAACGGACCTGCCTGGGCTGGCAGGTAGTAAAGCCGATAACCAAATTATCAGCGTAGTGCTGTCTTTGCAAAAACAGCAAGCCTCACGCAACGTCATTTTGGTTAGTAAAGACATCAATATCCGCATCAAGGCGCGCGCTATGGGCGTGCCAGCTGAAGATTACTTCAATGATAAAGTGCTGGAAGACAGCGATATGCTGTACACCGGCCTGCGGGAGTTGCCGCAAGACTTCTGGGAGTCTCATAGCAAGGACATGCATTCTTGGCAAGATTCTGGCCGTATGTTTTACAAAATATCTGGCCCACTGGTCAAGTCATTGCTGGTCAACGAGTTTGTGTATTACGAGTATGACAAACCGTTTCATGCCATTGTGCGTAATATTAGCGACAACAGCGCCGTGCTTGAAGTGGTGCATGACCACACCAACCCTAAACATAATGTATGGGGGATTACTGCGCGCAACCGCGAGCAAAATTTTGCGCTGAATTTACTGATGGATCCAGACGTGGATTTTGTGTCATTACTGGGACAGGCAGGTACTGGTAAAACATTACTTACTTTAGCCGCAGCATTAACACAAACACTGGATAAAAAACGCTACTCGGAAATTATTATGACCCGTGTCACGGTGCCGGTGGGTGAAGACATTGGCTTTTTACCAGGCACTGAAGAAGAGAAAATGGCGCCATGGATGGGCGCGCTGGAAGACAATCTGGATGTATTGAACAAAACGGATGACGATGCTGGTGAATGGAGTCGTGCAGCAACTCAGGACTTGATTCGTACCCGTATTAAAATCAAATCACTCAACTTCATGCGTGGCCGCACATTTCTGAACAAATTTCTGATTATCGATGAAGCGCAAAACCTCACACCCAAGCAAATGAAAACCTTGATTACCCGTGCCGGCCCGGGCACCAAAGTGGTTTGCCTGGGTAATATTGCGCAAATTGATACGCCATATCTCACCGAAGGCAGTTCCGGTTTGACCTATGTGGTGGATCGTTTCAAGGGCTGGTCGCACAATGGTCACATCACGCTGGTACGTGGTGAGCGCTCCCGCCTGGCGGATTTTGCTGCCGAGGTGTTGTAGCTCCGGCTGCATCAAACACGTATGGTCAAAGGTTTTTACACGCTGCTGATTGCGCAGTTTCTCTCTGCTATTGCTGATAATGCGCTTCTCTTTGCAGCCATAGCCCTGCTGGCCAAACTGAATGCGCCAGCTTGGCATGAGCCTCTGTTACGTGAATTTTTTGTCATTTCCTACATTGTTTTAGCGCCTTTTGTTGGCCCGTTTGCGGATGCCTTACCCAAAGGTAAAGTCATGTTCATGAGCAACGGCCTTAAGTTTTTTGGCTGTGTGTTGGCGCTTTGTGGGGTGCCTCCCTTGTACGCGTATGCCGTGGTTGGTATTGGTGCC
>CAYYBN010000149.1:0-5225 GCA_964470225.1 uncultured Methylotenera sp.
GATTACTGCCATCCAGTCCGGGCAGGATCACAGTATCAAATTCCAGCCCCTTGGATTTGTGTATGGTCATGAATTGCAGACTGGCATCGGCTTTGGCATCCGGTGCGGCGTAGAGTTTTTTCACATCTTCGGCCAAGCTTTGCGGACTGAATTGACCATGTTGCTCCAATGCGGCGATGCGGGCAAAAAACGCCTGTACGTCTTGCACATCGTTTTCATTCCACAGGCATTGTGCGCCGCCCAGCCGTAACCAGGTGTTGTGCACCCAGCGGCTGTTAGAGGTGCGTGAGCGCCAATACAGCGCACTTTGCATCACCTCACGTACATGGCCCGCGCGTGCCTGACCGTCGGCACTTAAACGCGCCATCACCGCGTCGTCTTGCAGCAGGTTGAGTACACTACGTTGTCCATCCTGGCCGATCAGCGCATGCAAGTCGGCCAGTGTCAGCCCGCACCACGGTGCACGCAACAGGGCCAGCCAGTGCACACGGTCGGCGCGTTGGTGCAAGGCGTAGGTCAGCGTCAGCAGGTCTTGCACAATCTGGCGGTTGGCCAGTTCTTCGATTTCCACTGCCTGAAAGCTCAGCTCGGCATGGTTGCGGCGCATTTCGGTGACCAGCGCATGTAAATGCTTGCGCGCACGGACCAGCACGGCAATGCTGGCATCGGGCTGCTCGGCGCGGGTCTGCTGAATAATCCGGATAATCTGCTCGGCTTCCAGACGACGCAGGTCCGCCGGTTCTTCCTCTTCACTGGTACTGACTGGCTGGATCAGCGGATGCACAAACACGCCTTCACCCGCCAAGGAAGGCCGCGTGGCGACAAATGGCCGGTAGGCAATTGCGCCTTGCTGCGGCGCATCGTTGGCAGGCAGCATGCCTTTAAAGGTCTGGTTAATCCAGTCCACCACCGCCGGACACGAACGGTTATTGCGCCACAGTTTGAGTGGGGTCAGGACAATCTCGCCGATGCCGAACTGTGCCGCATTTAAAAACAGGCCAACATTGGCTTTACGAAAGCGGTAAATCGACTGCATGGGGTCACCCACGGTAAACAGGGTGCGGCCATCGCCGCTTTGCCAGCCGCGTGTCAACGCCTTGAGCAGGTCTATCTGCATGGGGCTGGTATCCTGAAATTCATCCACCAGCAGATGCTGAATGCGGTAGTCCAGCCGCATGGCCAGTTCCGTCGCTTCACCGCCCTCGACCAGCGCTTGCAAGGCACGTTGGGCAATCTCGACAAAATCGACTTCGTTTTGTGCCTGAAACTGTAGCCAGAGTTGCGCTGCCGCAATATTGAGCAACTGGCTCAAGTCTGCAATCAGTGCTTCATCTTGCATATTGGGTGCTGGCAGCATGCGAATGCGGGCCAGGCTGGCCTCGGCACTGCTGTGTTGCGCCAGACCGTCCAATATTTCGGTTAGTGCCTCCTTGTACGGCTTGGCTTCGTCAGTAGCAGGCAGGCCCATGTTTTTATCCAGCCGTTTGCGCAAGCCGCCGGTGCTGGTTAACAGCAACTCGGCCAGCGCCTGCCAGTTTGGCAAATCTGCCATGCGCGGCTGCAAGCACTGCTGCCAGTCGCGGAGCTGGCTGATAGGGTGGGTGTCTGCTAATTGGCTGGCGGCATACAGCGCAATCGGCATCAGCGCCTGTTGCAGGCGGTCAGGCAGATGCGCGTGGATGTCTGCCAACTCGCTTTCGATTAAATGCAGCAAGGCCTGTTGGCCAGACACGCTATGGCCGGTTTGGCTGTAATGCAGCCATTGTTCGCGTTTGGCCAGCATGGACACGAGCAAGGCTTCCAGTTTGGCCTGGTCATTATCCATATAGCGCAACACGCGCCGTACCGGTTCGCCTAACGCTGGCTCGTCCATGGTTTGCAAGGCCAGCCCGGCCGCTTCACGGTAATAGGGCCAGGCATCTTCTGTCACCGCCGGTTGCGTGCCAAAACGGCTAAGCAAAGGCATTTGCCGGGCGAGGTTGGCGCACAGGGAGTCGATGGTGTAAATGCGCAAACGTGCCGGGCTGTGCAGCAATTGCCAGTTCAGTGCAGCCGAGCGTTGCAAGGCTTGTTGGCCCAGGGCAAAGGTGATTTTTTTATGGGCCGCATCGGGCGCCACGCCACTGGCGGCCAGCAACAGGCTATCGAGGATACGCACGCGCATCTCCGAAGCAGCCTTGTTGGTAAAGGTAATGGCAATGATTTCTTCCGGCGCCTGCACGGTTTGCAGCAACCTGAGAAAACGCTGGGTCAACAACTCGGTTTTGCCCGCACCCGCGGGCGCTTCGACAATAAACGAGTCCAGTGCCAGCGCACGTTCGCGGTTGGCAGCGTCCAGCGCCAATGCTTCCGCCAACGGCATGTCTTGTTGCGATGTAGCATGGGCTTGAACCTGCGTCATGTCGCAGACTCCGCTTGCACATACTCAAACTGCAATTGCCGCTCGGGTAGCCTGAGCAAGGGCAACACATCGCAATAATCCAGGGCTTGCTCAGCCTCAAACAGCACGGCAGCTTCGCCTGCCTTGAGTGCTTGCGCAGTTTGCATGATTCTTGTCCGCCAATGCTGCAAAATCGATGGCCAGTCAGGAAATGCTGCCGGGTCAAACAGTTTGTTTTTTTCGTGATTAAATGCCTTCACGCCGGGCACAATGTCTTCCTCGGCGGCGACCCCGGCAAAGCCGGCATCTGTCAGGCGCAGCTTGCCAAAGCAGACCGCGGCAATCTCGGCCTCTTGCAAAATAAAGGCGGCATAAATCGGTAATTGCGGTTCGGTAATTGTGTCGCTGGCCCAGTTTTTGGTGTCGGGCATGCTGCCGGTTTTATAATCAATCACCACCAGACGGCCATCGTCCAGGGTATCGACGCGGTCTATCACCAGCTTGACCTGTATGCCTTCAATCAACGGTTTAAAAGTTTCTTCAACCAGAGAAACAGCAAACGCTTGCCTGCGCTCACGCTCGACCTCAAGCAGCCAGGTGAGGGCGAGTTTACTCAAACGCTCGGCTTCAAGCTGACAAAACACCTCGGTAAATGGCTGCGAACACTCGGCATTCAACTCGGCCATGACTTGTGTGGCCAGCATATCCAGCTGGCTTTTCAGGATCTGCGCGTCGCAGGTTTGCCAGTCTGTTCTGGGTTGTTGCCAGAATTCCGCCATGACGCGGTGAATCAGGTCGCCACGTTGCATCACGTCCAGACCATTATGTGGCGTGTCCAGTTTGCGCGCCTTGAGCCGATACTGGTAAAACGCCCATGCTGGGCAAATGGCCTGCGCACGCAGCAAACCGGTGCCACCGCTGACATGCTCGCCTTCTTGCACCGGCGGTGCCTGATGGTCGTCTAGCCATTGCCAGGCGTCTGGCTGGCTGGAGGCCAGTGTTTCGGCCAGCGTCGCGACACCGTCATGATGTGCCATGCCATCTGCGTTTTCGGGTAACTCCTGAATCAGCGGACTGATACGCAACAAACGGTCGCCTTCTTGCTGTGCATAGGAAAAAATCACTTGTTTGGCCGTGGTCAGCAGGCGTTGGTGAATCTGGCTGGCAAAAGCGATTTGCACCTCGCTACTGGCGTTGGGCGTGCCGGCCTGCCGCTGCAACTCTGCCGGAATCAAAGCATTGGTGCGCGACAGCGGCGGCCAGACGTGGTCGTTCATGCCCATCACCCAGACGCTGTCCAAAGGTTGGGCGCTGGCTTCCAGCATGCCCATGACGGTGAGCTTGGGTTGGCCGACGGTCTGCGGTTGAAAAATTTGCGCCTGGCACAGTTGCGTCAGCCGCTGGATAGCGCTGCTGGCCGTGACAGGGCCTAGCCAGGCATCCAGTGCTGCCAGTTGCGCCATCACTTTATAAAACGCTTGCTGGCACTGGTATTCATGGCTGGACAGGCTGCGCTCACCCGGCCAATGTGTGGCTTGCAGCAGCTTGGTCAGGCTCTGGGCCCAGGCGGAAGGCAGTTGTTTGGCAGGCAATTGTCTGGCGGCAGCCAGCAGAGCGTTTAAATCCTCAAGCAGAGCCGGGCTGTGTATCGGATGCTCCGCCTGTTGCTGGCGGGCAATAAAACGCGCAAAGCTGGCCATTTTGACCTGCAATGGTAACTGGCGGCGCATCTCGGCATCCAAAGCAGCACGCGCATCGGCTTCAAACAGCGCTTGTGACCAATACACATCGGCCAACAGGGCTGACAGCTCGGTTTGCGCCACCGGCGCGTGTTGAAACGCCAGTCGTAACAGCGTCAATCCGGTATTGACCAATGGCCAGCGCGTGAGCGGCGTGCCCAGCGAAAATTCATAACAGCGTGGCATGTCTGCCTGCGCAGGGTGCAGGCTATCCGGATGAAAAGTGTCATCCAGCAGGTTGGCCAGCGTCTCGCGCACCGCTTCCAGATCGGGCACCACGATTGCCAATTTGGCCTGCGTATTCGCCTGCCATGTCTGCTTGGCCCAATACACGGCAGCACGCATTTCATCCATCTGCTCAGTAAATCCTGTGCGTTGTACCTGTTGTGCAGTGACGCGATTGTCCAGCGTGGTGATAGATACCCCTGCCGCTTGCAAGCTGTCGATCAGGCGTTGCACATGCGGGTTGATACGGTCAAATCCAGCCAGGGCGATGCGCGCAGGCAATCCCAGCAAGCCTTGTTGCAATTGCGATAATTGCCATGCCTGATAACGCACACTCTCAAGATAGCCGCTGTGTTTGCACAAGGCCTGAAATTGCTGCCGCCACAACATAAACTGGCGCGTTTCCTCACTGGCCGTGTCCATGTCGAGGCTGATGTTCCACTCAATCAGGTAACGGTTAGCCTCCATCGCCGCACTGGCAAGGCCGTTGGTATTCAATAAATCCAGATGGTCGTGTTGCCGCAGGCAATGCTGAATCGCCTGCTCCCACAACAAGGCCTCCTGTGTCGATGACAGCATGCCAGCAGGCGCCTCTGCCACGGCAATCCGGCCACATAAAATCGCCTGCTCGGTCAGTTGCTGCAGCCAGTCTTGCAGCGGGTACACCTGCGGTGCCTGCCATTGCGACAGCCCTTGCTGCTGCGCTTGTTGCTGGCACCACCAACGGATGCCCTGCGCCAGACGCGGGGTAGCACAAAGAATGACTGTTTTCGGGTGCATGTGGGGTGGGGTGGATATATCGCGTTAACCAATGCGCTATTTTATAAGATAATAGCCTCTGAGTCGTGTGATAAAGGAAAGCAGCCATGTCTGCCATCAAA
>CAYYBN010000150.1:0-3890 GCA_964470225.1 uncultured Methylotenera sp.
AAAAATAGCAAGTTGGCCAGACCAACGCCATAGACCGTAGCCACAAACGCCACGGCAATCCCGCTGCCGATTTTGGCCGGGTCTGAGAGGTTTTCCATCACATGTATCAAGCCCAACACTGCGCCCAAAATACCGACGGTGGGGGCATAGCCGCCCGCCGCATTCCAGATTCTCGCCGCCTCTTTGGCTTGTTGCTCATAATAGTAAATGTCACTGCCGCAAATGTCGCGCACACGGTCTGGTGGTGTACCGTCGATGACCAATTGCAGGCCTTTTAAAATATAAGGCTCACGTTCGCGGCGCAGCATGCTTTCCAATGCAAATGTACCTTCTTTACGTGCCAGTTGGCTCCATTGCTGAATGCGTTGTGCCAGTTGCACTCGGTCATCTGCCGGGGGTAACCAGACCCAGCGCAGCATGCGCAATCCCTGCATGAATACCTTGAGTTCGGTTTGCAATAACACTGCACCGGTGGTGCCTAGCAGTACCACCACAAAAGCAGCCGGTTGCAGCAATGAGCGCAGTTGCCCACCTTCGAGCAATTGCCCGAACACAATACCGCCGATGGCAATCAACAACCCGGCCAGACTTGCCCAGTTCATGTCAAGCAGCCTCCGTCCAGGCTTTGGCGCGCATGTCTGCACGCAAGCGGGCAACGGCCTGGCTGTGTAACTGGCACACCCTGGACTCGGACACGTTCATGATGGCGCCAATTTCCTTAAGGTTGAGTTCCTGTTCGTAATACAAGCCCATCAACAGCTTCTCGCGTTCTGGCAAGTGGTCGATGGCGTCTATCAGGGCTTCGCGGAAATCGCTTTCCAGTAGCGACTTCACCGGGTCACTGCTGTCATCATCGACAAAGCGATCGAGAAAGTGCTCACCCCCATCTTCATCTTGAAAGTCTTCGTAGTAAATCAACTGATGGCCCTGACAGTCACCTAGCACGTCAAAGTATTCATCCAGGCTAAAATTCATGTGTTTGGCAATTTCGGCTTCGCCGGGCGGCCGTCCCAATTTTTGCTCCAGTTGCTGGACCGCCAGTTCAATATCGCGCATGTTTTTGCGTATGCCTCTGGGCAACCAGTCGGCGCCTCTTAACTCGTCGAGCATGGCACCACGCACACGTTGTGAGGCATAGGTTTCAAACTGTGCGCCGTGGTTATCTTCATAGCGCTGTACGGCATCCATCAGGCCTATCATGCCAGCCTGTATCAAATCATCCAGCTCTACGCATGAAGGGAGCTTGGACTTTAGTTGATAGGCCATTTTTTTGACCAGCCCTGCATGTTGTTTGAGCATATGCTCAACGTCTAGTGTTTTACCTTTGGCTGTATACATTCGTGTCTCTCACTGTAAATCAGGCGGTCATCAGGCGTGAAGGCTTGTCTGACTGCGTCAACGGTTGCACCGTTGGCATGGTGCTGACGTTAGCCAGACCTGGCCTGGCTGGCGGACTGGCCAGCGTGTGTAATTGTTGCGCCAGCAATTGCAGTCCCTGCAAATCGCTGGCATGTGTCAAGCTGCCTGCCAGTTGCAATGGGAGTTGCATAAAGCGCTGGGTGACCTGTTGCAATTGCTTGAACAGGGGTATGCTGCGTGACGCCGGTTGGCCACTGACCACCACCGCCAACGGTCGCTTGCCCAAACGCTGGCTGGCCTGTTTGATAGCCAGATAGGTCAATTGCAAACCCTCGGTACTGGCGGGCATCACCACCAGCATGGGGTAACGCCACATTTGGGTGATGAGTGCAGTCTGTGCCAGTGCCGGGGCAGGCGGCGCCAGGCTGTCGAGTAGCACCAAATCGTAATTGTGTGTCCATGCCTCCACTATAGCGCCAGCACTGTGGCTGGTATTGGCAGATAAAGCTGGCGTAAACCGCTCATTTTCAACAAACCAGGTATGGTCGTGGCCATAGGCATGCATGGAGATGGGCGGGTTCATATGGGTTGCCTGATTGGCACTGGCTTGCACATGCAGGCAGCGTGGTGAGGTGGCACGCAGGCAGGCCAGTAATTCAGGTACGGCGAGTTGAGGTTGTGAGCCAGCCTGCAACAGACCCATGATGCGGCCGGGTTGTAGGCCCATGATGCGGCGCAAGCCTTCGGCTTGATCATGATATGGATGCATGACCGAACTCCTGAACATGGGCACCCGATGCCAGTTGTGAAACCACCAATGGCAACACTTCTTGCAGGTACTGATAAGGCAGGCTGGCCGGGTTGGGGCGCAATACCTGTTCGATGAGTGCTTGTTTGTCCGCCAACGAGATGTCTTCTGGCACACGCTGACCACTGGTGGTGTAGTACAAGCGCATTTTTTCGCGGATCAGTACATCCAGCACATTGCCAATGGCCGCGGCTTCATCCAGCTTGGTGACGATGCAGCCACTGACCTGGTGTTTTTTGTAGCTACGAAGCACATCAGTCAGCGTTTCACCAGTGCTGGTGGCATTTAGGCACAACAGTTTTTGTATCGGGCTGCCCGCCTTGTTTAACATGGCCAGTTGGGCGGCTACCGATTGATCACGCTGGCTGACCCCAACGGTGTCGACCAGAATCATATGCTTGTTTTTCAGTTCTTTGAGGGCGATGCTGAGGTCTTCTTCATCTTTAACCGCATACACCATCACGCCCAGTATCTTGCCGTAGATGCGCAGTTGTTCGTAACCGCCAATCCGGTAGCTGTCGGTGGTAATCAGGCCCAAGCCTTCAGTGCCATGTTTCATGACATAACGTGCAGCCAGTTTGGCGGTGGTGGTGGTTTTGCCAACGCCAGTGGGGCCCACCAGTGCATAAATACCGCCACGGTCCAGTAGGCTATTTTCGTTTTCCAGTGTATGTAAATTACGCAGCAGGACTTCCCTGGCCCAGTCCATGGCCCGGGTTTCATCCAGTTTGGCCGGAAGTTTTTCGGCGATTTGACGGGCGAGGGCGGGGCTGAAACTGGCGGCCAGCAATCGGCTGAGCACCTGGGCTTTGGCCGGATGATGCTGGATATGGTGTTGCCAAGCCATGGCATGCAGTTGGGATTCAAACTGGCTACGCATCTGCCGCATTTCCTGCATCATGTGGCGCATTTTGTCTTCCAGTGTTTGCGTCGCCAGTTGATAGGCCTGTTCCTGTTGCGCGGTTTGTTGCTGCAACAATTCCACAATGGCGGGGCCCATGGCGTTATGCGATGGGGCCGTGTCCATGCGAGGTGTGGCGTGCAGGCTAGTCGCATTCGGTGGCATGGCCGCAGGCATGCGCGGTGTCTCATCGCTTTTACCCGCCACATAATCCAGCAGGCTGCGCGGTTGATGTGCTTCTGATGGCCGTTCATTTGGTGTGCGTATTGAGCTGGCTGCGCTGGCCGGTTCCACATCGCTGTCGAGCATGGCGATAATCTCGGTGCGGCCATTGACGCTGCGATTGGCGACAATAATGGCATCCTCACCCAGTGCCTGTTTGACTTGCGCCAGGGCTTCGCGTGAATTTTTGCCATAAAATTTTCTGATACTCATGATTGTGCTCCAATCAGGCTGGTGATACGGATGGATTTGTTATCGGGCAGTTCGTCGTGAGAAAGCACACGCAAATGCGGGACACTTCTTCTGAGAAATTTGGACAAGGCCGCACGTAGCGGGGCCGGCACCAGCAATACGGGCGTCATGCCCAGTTGCTCCTGCTGACGTGCTGCCAGTTCGGTTTGTTGCGACAGACGCTCGGCAATGCCAGGCTCTATCGACGCTGATGTACTCTGGTTGTTTTGCAGGGCTTGCATCAGCAGGCGTTCCAGACCAGCATCCAGTGACATGGCAGTCACTTCGTTGCCGTATGGGAACAGGTCCTGCACGATGGCGCGACCCAGCTTGACGCGCACCACCGCAGTCAGGTCGTTGGCATCTTGC
>CAYYBN010000150.1:3900-5213 GCA_964470225.1 uncultured Methylotenera sp.
TCTTGCGAATATTGCGCATGGTCAGCCAGCGTTTCCAAGATGGTGCGCATATCGCGGATATGGACGCCTTCATTCAATAAATGCTGCAATACCTTATGCAAGGTGGACAGTGAAATCAGCTTGGGCACAATGTCCTCAACCAGCTTGTTGGCTTCTTTGCTGACATGGTCTAGCAATTGTTGTACTTCCTGACGGCCCAGCAATTCGCCGGCATTTAAGGACAGCACATGGTTCAAGTGCGTCGCAACCACGGTGCCGGCATCGACCACGGTATAGCCCAGGCTCTGCGCATAGTCTTTGCGCTCGGCATCGATCCACACCGCAGGCAAGCCAAAGGCCGGGTCTGTGGTTCGCTGGCCTTCCAGCGTGCCACTTACGGCACCCGGGTCTATGGCCAACCACTGGTTAAAGTTGGATTCCCCAGCCGCCATTTCCACGCCTTTTAGCGTAATACGATAGGCATTGGGTTTGAGTGTCAAGTTGTCACGGATGTGAACGGTAGGGGCCAGAAAGCCAATCTCCTGGGCAAACTTCTTGCGTATACCCTTGATGCGTTTGAGTAAATCGCCACCTTGTGCTTTGTCGACCAGCGGAATCAGTCGATAGCCGACCTCCAGCCCAATGGTATCGACCGGCAGCACGTCCTCCCAGGTGGCTTCTTCGGCCTCGCTGGCAGGGGCCAGTTTTTCCTCAATAACGGGTTCAATGGCGGCTTGTTGCTGGCGGGCTTGTTGTTGCTCGACGCGATAGGCCAGACCACCCAACAGGGCGGCCAGCATCAGAAACGCCAGGTGCGGCATGCCAGGAATCAGACCGATGCCACCCACAATGCTGGCGGTAAACCACATGACACGCGGGTTCTGGAACAATTGGGTAATCAACTGGCCACCGATGTCTTCATGGTTGGCCACGCGGGATACCACCACACCGGCAGCAATAGAGATAATCAGGGACGGAATCTGTGCTACCAAACCATCACCAATCGCCAGCAGGGTATAGTTTTTTACAGCGTCGGCAAAGCTGAGGTCGTGCTGCACCATGCCAACAATCAGGCCACCAACAATGTTGATTAAAATGACCATGATGCCGGCAATGGCGTCGCCGCGCACGTATTTACTGGCACCGTCCATGGCGCCATAAAATTCGGATTCCTGGCTGACTTCTTTACGACGGCGTTTGGCTTCCTCCTCGGCTATCAAACCAGCATTGAGGTCGGCATCAATCGCCATCTGCTTGCCGGGCATGGCATCCAGCGTGAACCGTGCGCCCACTTCCGCAATACGGCCAGCACCTTTGGTGATGACAGTAAAGTT
>CAYYBN010000151.1:0-1564 GCA_964470225.1 uncultured Methylotenera sp.
AACCTTTCATAAAATGGTGGAACAAGGCGTTTATGCGCAAGATTGGGGTGGTGGGATGGAAGGGAGTTTGAGTTATGAAGATTGATAGGTTATTGAAACGAAAACATACGGCGGACTGTAAACGAGTCCGCCCTACACGGGCTGGTAGCTTTGCCAATAACGTTACTGGCACAAACGCCGATGATTATCTTTGGGACAATGCAATCAATGACAAAGCATGGAAGCAGGCGGCGTGATAGTCCACTCCAAAAGGATAGTTGGCTATGTGATAGCAAATAAAAGAATGCTTATTGTCGTTGCATTCATTTTGCTTGCTATGAGCAGGGGATTGTCGCTGTTAGCACAAAAGTTAGATGAGCAAGGTATTTGTTGGATGAAAGGTAGGGGCTTAACAAATGATGAGTTGTATCAGCAAGCAATGCAAGATTTTGTGCAGAATTTGTTTGAAATTAACGATGCCTACCGAGTTCGAAAAGGATTGCTTGGCTTTAAAAGGCGGGCTGCAGATTTTTACTACTGTGACAAGCGAGATTGCGATGTATGGGTTGCTCCACCGCTTACCTTTAATGACGTACTCGAATTAAAAAATAAGTTTAGAGTGGATAGTGCTTATCTCTCACTACCACCATATACCAACATCCCTGATGTGCTTGGTATGCGGAGAATATCCACCATCAGCGAAGCTGGAATTTTTAAGCAAGCTCATAATAGCAACGCCATTGTGACTACCGATAGTTACGGGACATCTGATGGACGCGCCGTATTTTATCCTGCTAACTGTTGTGCAATCTACACTGCAATTGACTGGAATACGTTGGTGCAGAAATATCCGCATTCTTTTACAACTAACGGACGTTTGTCAGAAATTCATGCGAAGAAATTTTTAATTGTAAAAAAAATATTTGCGCCAGAAATTGACCTTGGATTTGATGGCCACTATGTCCGTGATATTTCCCACAATAGACCGCAGACTCATCTTTATAACATTGACGCTTGTGGCAATATTCAAGCTCAAAAAGCAGATTACAGTTACATTCCAGCAGATTTTCTAGAACTTTATCCAATGACTAAGGAGTAAAGGCACTACCTACCGCTTTACAAATGATTTCCCATTATCTTTGGGGCAATTTTCGATACCCAACTCTGCTAGTTTGGCTGATGACAAGCCCGCGTAGGGCGGACTCGCTTGCAGTCCGCCGCATGAAAACGATGCACCAATAACCTAAAACCTATGGATTACCGTCGCGCAAGGCACAAAGGTGGCACATATTTTTTACTGTGATTGCTTGCAGCGTAAGGATAACGATTGCTTGGTGCGCCATATCAACCTGCTTCGCGAGGTGATTGCCAAGGTTAAAAAATCACATCCATTTACGATTCATGCATGGGTAGTGTTGCCAGAGCATATGCACTGTGTGATTGAACTACCCGAAGGGGATGATGATTTTTCGACTCGATGGATGTTGATAAAAAAGCTTTTCTCAAAAAGCATTCCAAAAAATGAAAGGTGTTCAGCCACACGAATCGAAAGGCGTGAGCGAGGCATTTGGCAACGTAGGTATTG
>CAYYBN010000151.1:1664-5168 GCA_964470225.1 uncultured Methylotenera sp.
CAATAAGTGAAGTAAAAGTTAAAGATAGAAGTAAACGGACAATAAAGGAGAACAAGAAATGGCGTTTGTAAATGAATATATTCCAAAGGAAGACTGGGATAAATACAACTTTGTTGCAAGAAAAGCTGGACATGGCTCTCGCGACTGGACGATAGATCGAGAAGCGGACATTTGGATACGGCATTTATATACCGAATCAGACCATACGGAACCTGATGGAGGCTTCACTGGTGTAAAGGCTTGGGACTTCTACTGGAAAGGGACGCTCATGCTGATTGAGATGAAAGATTTGGATGGTGGGGGGGGGTATGGTAAACCACGCTGGTCAAAGAAACAGTTGTTAAGTATCACAATTCCTCCAGAGTTGGAAAGCCAGCGTCAGCAAATCATTCAGGATTTTGAGCGGGCATTCACAGAACGGGGGGGAGAGGCCGGAGTTCTCGCAAAGCCAGATTTCCCGACTTATACCTTCATCCTGGAAAAATAAGCCCGCTTAGGGCGAACTTGTATATAGTCCACCGTATGAAAACGATGCACCAATATCCATTAACTATGGATTGTCCTCTAACATGGTACAAAGGTGAGACATGTTTTTACATCGCGTATGGCGTACTCCATCATTGATTAAGACAACGTTATTAGCTGCGATTAGGATGCATATGATGCAGCATGGGTCAGCATGTTAAAATAGCGAATTGCTTAATCCTTTAAGAATCCTCATGTCCGTTGTTAAAACCCGTTTTGCACCCAGTCCTACCGGTTATCTGCACATTGGCGGTGCCCGTACTGCCTTGTTTTCCTGGGCTTATGCCAAGCGCCACGGGGGCAAATTTATCTTGCGTATCGAGGATACCGATGTGGCACGTTCCACGCCAGAGGCGGTGCAGGCGATTCTGGATGGCATGGCCTGGTTGCAACTCGACCATGACGAGGGTCCGTTTTACCAGATGCAGCGCATGCAGACCTATCAAACAATGATTCAGCAAATGTTGGATGCCGGTCATGCCTACTATTGCTACTGTAGCAAGGAAGAACTGGACGCACTGCGTGACAGCCAGATGCAACAAGGCTTGAAGCCGCGTTACGACGGTCGCTGGCGCCCGGAGCCAGGCAAGGTATTGCCAACGCCGCCACAAGATGTACCGCCTGTCGTGCGCTTTAAAAACCCAACCACGGGCGTAGTGGCTTGGGATGATATGGTCAAGGGCCGTATCGAGATTGCCAATGCCGAGCTGGATGACCTGATTATTGCTCGTGCCGATGGTACACCGACTTATAACTTTTGCGTGGTAGTCGATGATTGGGAAATGGGCGTCACGCAAGTGATTCGTGGTGATGACCATGTCAACAACACCCCGCGGCAAATCAATATGTTGCTGGCACTGGGGGCACAAGTTCCTCAATATGCACACTTGTCTATGATTTTAGGCGATGACGGCCAGAAACTGTCCAAGCGTCACGGTGCGGTCAGCGTCATGCAGTACCACGAGGATGGCTATTTGCGTGAGGCCGTGCTGAATTATCTGGCACGTTTGGGTTGGTCACATGGGGATGATGAGGTATTCGACATGGCACAGTTCTGCCAGTGGTTTGACCTGGACCATATTACGCCTTCAGCGGCGCAGTTCAACACCGAAAAACTCAACTGGCTCAATGCACATTACATCAAAACTCTGCCATTGCAACGCATCGCCGATGAAGTGACACCGCGCTTGATAGCGCAGGGCGTCACTGTTTCCAGTGCCCCTGATTTGCTGGCAGTACTGGCTTTGTACCGCGAGCGTTGTAATAACCTGAACCAGCTGGCGCGCGAAATTGCTTTTTTCTACCAACCCCCTGAAATCAATGAGACCGATGCCACCAAGCATATCGCCGAGGACACAGCTGGCTACATAGAGCAATTCTTGGCATTGGCAGAACCAACAGACTGGAGTGCATCGCAACTGCATGAAGCCATGAATCAGGTGGTGACAACCAACGCCATTAAATTTCCCAAGCTGGCCATGCCTTTGCGGGTCGCCCTAATTGGTGTGGCGCAGTCGCCTAGTATCGATCAGGTGATGGCGATTTTGGGCAAGTCGTGTTGTTTACAGCGCATACATGCATTATTTCCAAAAAAATAAGCGCCTAGACTTGAAATTGGAACAAATAAGTACAATGATAGTCACTGTAGGTAATTGGTGTTCACACAACAAAACTCCAATATGACTAAAACAAACAAGGAGCTACTCTATGACAGCAAAAGGCCAAACGTTACAGGACCCGTTCTTGAACGCGCTGAGAAAAGAACATGTTCAGGTCTCGATTTATCTTGTAAACGGCATCAAGCTGCAAGGTCAGGTCGATTCTTTTGATCAATACGTTATCCTCTTGAAAAATACCGTGACACAAATGGTGTACAAACATGCCATTTCTACCATCGTGCCAGCGCGTGCGGTCAATCTTTCATCGAGTGACGCCTCAGAATCCTGATGCATGTTTGATAGACCTACGGGCGGAGCAGCCGTAGTATTGGTCAGCGTTAACTTTGGTGATGCTGACTATGCCGAAAGCTTGCAAGAACTCCGCCACCTCGCCGGCACTGCCGGCCTCCATATTTCAGCCACCCTTGAAGGCAAACGTCATGCCCCTGATTCAAAGTATTTTATCGGGTCCGGTAAAGCAGATGAGCTTAAAGCCTTGCTTGCAGCCCATGAAAGCCAAGTGGCTGCGTTTAATCACGACCTGAGTCCATCGCAACAACGTAACCTTGAGCAATTACTGGAAGCGCGTGTGGTGGATCGTACCGGGCTAATTCTGGATATTTTTGCCCAACGTGCGCAATCGCATGAGGGTAAATTACAAGTGGAGTTGGCACAACTTGAACATCTGTCTACCCGGCTGGTGCGTGGCTGGACCCACCTTGAGCGTCAAAAAGGGGGTATCGGCGTGCGCGGTGGTCCAGGTGAAACCCAATTGGAACTGGACCGGCGTATGTTGCGCGTTCGCGTTAAGCAGCTGCGTGAAAAGCTTGAAAAACTCAAGCAACAGCGTGGCATGCAACGTCGGGCCAGAAAGCGTTCTAACTTGATGTCGGTCTCATTAGTGGGCTATACCAATGCAGGTAAATCAACGTTGTTCAACCGCTTGACCCACTCTGGTGTGTATGCCGCAGACCAATTGTTTGCCACATTGGACACGACTTCACGCAAAATGCATTTGCCTGAGGGTTACCCGGTGGTGTTGTCTGATACGGTGGGGTTTATCAAGCATTTGCCAACCACACTGGTTGAGGCCGTTGGTGCGACGTTGGAAGAAGCTGCCCAGGCAGATTTGTTGTTGCATGTGGTGGATGCGGCCAGCCCCAATCGGGATGGCCAGATTGAGCAGGTAAATATTGTACTGGCAGAAATCGGTGCGGCCAACGTGCGTCAAATGTTGGTACTGAACCAGATTGACCGTATGGGCATGTCACCGGGGGTCGACCGCGATGAGTCTGGTAACATTTGCACAGTTCGTATTTCT
>CAYYBN010000152.1:0-5165 GCA_964470225.1 uncultured Methylotenera sp.
TAATTGGCAAGTGGTAACTCGGATTTTCAGGCTGTCAGTGGCGAAGTTCCGGGGGCGCACACCCAAGGCAGTTTGCTGGTTGCTAACCACGTTTCATGGGCGGACATTCATGCCATCAACAGCGTATTCCCGGTGCGTTTTGTGGCCAAAGCAGAAATCAAAGACTGGCCCGTATTTGGCTTTCTGGGGCGCAAGTGCGGCACCATCTTTATCAACCGCACCAAAAACCGGGATGCGGTTCGTGTCATCGACATTGCGACACAGGCATTGCAACAGCATGACAATTTATGCGTGTTTCCTGAGGGTACTACAAGCGAAGGTCTCTCAGTATTGCCCTTTAAAAGCAGTTTGTTGCAAACTGCGATTAGCACCGGTTGTCCGCTGATTCCACTGACTATCCGCTATCCCTTGCCCGATGGCAAACTCAACTTGGAAGCCGCTTATGCCGGCGATACCACCTTGTTTGAGTCCATGCGCGCCTACTTGTATATGCGCAGGCCTCAGGTCACCCTACACTTTGGAACGCCCGTGACCACGCATCAACTCAGCAGACAGGCATTGGCAGAACAACTGCAGGCCACCATTTTACTCAGTCTACAGTCTCAGGTCTGATTGCTATAGCACGTCATAGGCGTTCCAGGCTGTTTTCACAATCAGTATCAATACCAGCCAGATGAATACCTGCCTGACCAACAGTGCGCCATGACGCAGTGCTAGTCGTGCACCTATCAAACTGCCAGCCATATTAGCAGCGGCCATGGTCAACCCAACCTGCCACCAGACGTGACCATGAGCAGCCAGCAACAGCAATGCGGCCAGATTGGTGGCGGCATTCAATACTTTGGCATGGCCTGAAGCTTGTAAAAAGTCCATGCCCTGCAAACGTACCAGCAAAAAAATAAACAGGCTACCGGTACCTGGCCCAAAAAAACCATCATACCAACCGATAGCAGCCAACAACGTCCAACGCCAGCATCGGTTATGATTGGCAGGGTTTGCCTGCATTTGCACCCCCAACGTCGGTTGTCGTAACGTATACACCAACATGACTGTCAGCAATACTGGACACACCGTGCGCAATACCGCAGCATTAAGCCAAGTCAGGGCCCATGCGCCTAACAAGGCGCCGGCAAAGGCCAGTAACGCAGCTGGCCAAAGCCATGCCCAGCGCAGGTGAAGGTGCTTGCTGTAGCGCCAGACAGCCACCAGCGTGCCAAACACACTTGCGCATTTATTAGTACCAAGCAATAGCGCCGGCGGCAAGCCGGGATAGCTGCCAAACAGCGCGGGAACCGTCAGCAAGCCGCCACCCCCCACCATGGCATCCACCGCGCCCGCCAGCAATGACGCGCTACAAACCGCCAACAATTCTAACGACATGGATGATAGGGACTTTCAGCTAGTCAACGCCACCTTGAGCGGGCCGGTCACGCGGGTCCAGCGCAACCTGTGTAATGGCTTGGCAGTCCAAATTATAGGCCGTCAATTGTCGCCCCCATAAACAACCCGTATCGAGCGCCACCACCCCATCGGCGCGGTGCAAGCCCAGTGCAGACCAATGACCAAACAATATGGTCTGCGAACCGGCAGATTGCCGTTCTGGCACCTGATACCATGGCCAATAACCCGTTGGAATATCCTGCACCTCACCTTTAAAGGCAAACTCCATTTGACCACTGGCATCGCACAGGCGCATACGGGTAAAGGCATTGGTAATCGCGCGCAGTCTGTCTATGCCCTGCAAATGGTCTGACCAGGCCGCAGGTTGGTTGCCATACATCTCATGCAGAAAATGAGCATAGGTCTCTGATTGCAATACCGCTTCTACCTCCTGTGCCAGTGCACGTGCCTGTGCTAAGCGCCATTGCGGATATAACCCAGCATGCAGCATGGCATAGTCATCTTCCAGTACCATCAACGGTTGCTGACGTAACCAATGCAGCAAGGTCCCACCATCTTGTGCAGCAAACAATGCTTGTAAGGTATCAAAGCGATGTGGCGGCCGCACGCCATGCGCCACGGCAATGGCATGCAAATCGTGGTTGCCCAGAACTACTTTCAGGTTGTCACGCTGTGCATAACACCAACGCAACACCTCCAGCGAGCCGGCACCACGGTTAATCACATCGCCCACCAACCACAACTGGTCGCGTCCCGGCGTGAACTGCACCTGCGCTAGCAAATGCATCAGTGAATAATAACAGCCTTGAATATCACCTATGGCATAACGTGCCATTTCATTCCTCCACCCACCGTGTTCACACTCTTGGCAAACACTGTACCAATAAAAAAGCCGCTTGTAACAAGCGGCTTTTTAAATCATGACAATGTCTTATTTCAAACTGGCTGGATCAAACTTGGCACCCGCCTGATTTGCCATGTAGGCCACTGCCTCAGCAATTTCTTTGTCTGTCAGCTCGGCATTACCGCCACGGGCAGGCATACTGCGTATACCTTCAATGGCATGCTTTACCAGCGTAGCGTAGCCTTGCGAAATACGTGGACCCCAGTCCCCGGCATTGCCGATTTTAGGTGCGCCCAATGCGCCCACCGCATGACAGGCCGAACAGACGCCCTTCACAATTTCTTCGCCGCCTTTTTCAACGTGGGCACTTTCTGCTGCAGCCACTTCGACAGAGGCCACTGGCTTGATATTCGCATCTACCTGTTGCTCAGCTGCACTTGGCGCCGCAGCCGCAGGTGCGGCGGGTGTTTCTTTACCCAAGGTACCAAACAGATACGCTAAAATTGAAACCAGTAATGTAAACCCGACGATTGCACCCGGAATCGCAATCAACAACTCCTTCAAGCTGGATGAACCCTTGCCATACTCTGCCATTTAATTTCCCCAATACAATTAAAATACTGTTTTAAAACGTGCTTGCGAATTATACGCAGACAGGGGCGCAGTGGCTAGATGCATACAATCAACCACACAATCTCTACCGGGAAACCTTGGCTTCTTTGTTATAATAGTTGCTTGCGCCCGTAGCTCAGCTGGATAGAGTATTGGTTTCCGAAGCCAAGGGTCGTGGGTTCGACTCCCGCCGGGCGCGCCAACATTACCCTTACCCCTACTTTTTTGTTCAGGAATTGTTAGCCTCATGCTTACAATCCTGTATTTACATTAGTTTCCAACCTTTTTTGAGCTAAATATCTGAGCGAAAAAATTTAAAAGTGTAAAAAATTGAACTTTTTAGTATTTTTATTCATTTACTGCATCCCAAACACTTTTTATTTCGTATTCAATTTTAGTATTATTTAAGCAATCACTGTGCACAACATCTCCAGAATTTTTGACAACCCAACTGAAGATGCCGCTGTGGTTGCCGATTTACAGGCTGGCGATCAAGCGGCTTTGCATGCCTTATATCAACGTACTTTGTCTCGGGTATACGGGCTGGCATTAAAAATTACTGGTCAGACGGCATTGGCAGAAGAGGTCACTGAGGATACTTACTGGCAGGTCTGGCAGGAAATTGACCGCTTTGATGCAGCGAAAGCACCTTTGCTGGGCTGGATGTTGATGATTTGCCGATCGCGCGCCATAGATGCGCTGCGCAAGCAGAACGGGCAGACAATGCAAACGGTTGATTTGTCGCAAATTGCTGACTATTGGCCCGACGAAGCTGCGACACCTGTACAGGCACTGGCACTGCAGCAACAGCAAGTATGGGTTAGAGAGGCATTACGCAGTTTGACGCCGGTGCAACAACAGGTACTTTATCATGCGTTTTACATGGGGTTGTCACAACAGGAGATTGCACAATCCATGCAATTGCCATTAGGAACGATAAAGTCTCACATACGCAGGGCACAAACCACCTTAAAAAGTCTGCTGGATGTTGAAGCGGGAAATTATGATAAATGATAAATTAGCAAACATAGCCGCATCGAACTTAAATACAGACTTGTTACGTGTCATGTTGCAAGCTGCACCAGCGGTTCAACCGTCTGCGGATATTGAACACCGATTGTGGTCCAATCTGCAACGACGCATAGGCCCAAGTGGCAATGATCAGTATTTTATGTTCGCCAGTCAGTCCAAATGGAAAACACTGGTCGAGGGCGTGCAAACTCGGGTGTTGTTCAAAGAGGGTAAGGTGCGCAGCTATTTGCTGAAGCTTGCAGCCAATGCACGTTTGCCCGGTCATTCACACCCATTACATGAGGAAACATTGGTGCTGTCTGGTGAGGTGTGGCTGGATGGCGTGCACTGCGTGGTTGGTGATTATCATTTTGCCAAAGCCGGTAGCCAGCACAAGGAAGTACGGACTGAACATGGGTGCATGCTGCTGGTTAAAGCATTTTAGTACAGGCTGGTTAGTCATGTGTTTATTGGGCCCGCTGACCAGCGTTGCCAGCGATTATCAGGCCCCCTGGTGGCTGCCTAGTGGTCACCTGCAAACCATCTGGCCGTATTTGTTTCCACCAACGGCCGTACCTGCCTACCAAAGAGAACGCTGGGAACTGTCAGATGGCGATTTTCTTGATGTAGACTGGACCGCCTCACCACACACAGCGCCTGACGCACCAACCCTGATTTTGTTTCATGGCCTTGAAGGTAATTCGCAAAGTCATTATGCGCGCACACTCATGCAAGCAGCCCAAGCGCGTGGATGGTTAGGCGTGGTCATTCACTTTCGTGGCTGTTCTGGTGAGCCAAACCGCCTGCCCCGCGTCTACTATGCCGGTGATAGCAAAGAAATTGCTGACAGCATTCAGCGTGTTCACCAGCAACGACCAAATTCACTCTTGTATGCGGTTGGAATCTCATTGGGTGGCAATGCCATGCTCAAGTGGCTGGGTGAATTTCCTAGCCAAGCACAGCAGCTTTTGCAGGCAACCGTTGCCATTTCAGCACCGGTTCCACTGAAAGAAACCGCCGATGCCTTGCAAGTGGGCCTGAATGACTGGCTATATAACCGTAACTTTGTGGCCACCATGCGTCGCAAAGCACTGGCCATGGCTGAGCGTTTCCCAGACAAACTGGACCAAGGTCATATAGCAGCGGCCCGCAGTGTGCGTGATATGGACAATGCAGTCACCGCAGTGCTGTATGGTGCCCGCGATGCCGATGATTATTATGCTCAAAACAGCGCCCGCCCTTGGTTGCAGTCCATCCGCGTACCAACCTTGTTACTGAATGCTTTGAATGATCCATT
>CAYYBN010000153.1:0-334 GCA_964470225.1 uncultured Methylotenera sp.
GACGTTTGGTCGGGTTTTTGTCATTTTAGCTTGGGCTAAAATTATTTGTTCATCACGTACATAGTTACTTCAAAGCCAAAACGCATTTCAGTAGCAGCAGGTTTAGTCCACATAATTGTCTCCTTGAGAAACTGGTTAAAGCAAATCGCGTATTTGAATAATACGCCATTGCCCTAGACGATACATTCGATTAAGCATGAAAGCCACCTACGCATTATCATGAGCGTAGAAGCAATTGTCTTTAATCGCTAGAACGGGATGCTGTAACCCATGTAAACCAGCGGTTGAATTCTGGTTTCAGTAATTGGGCTATTGTTTTGCGCGTTGCTTAGGC
>CAYYBN010000153.1:344-5164 GCA_964470225.1 uncultured Methylotenera sp.
AAACAGTAGGGCATGGGTTTGCATGACTGGCACTACGCCATTCATGCCTACTTGAAACTCTGTGCCTGAACCAGCCTGATAAAACGGACGGCTAGCGGTGATTTCGTTTTGGGCGACGCCAAAATAATAGTCGTTAAAATTGCTGCTGTTCCAGGTCAGGCCAACCGAGCCATTCAGGCGGAAATTGGGCTGACGAATCAGGCCACGAATATATTGCAATTGCAATTGCTGGCCATTATTTTTGCCGGTAATGTCGGTGGTCAAGTGGGCGTTAAACGTCCCCAACTCTGTTTGCCAGCGCACTATGGGCCCAACCATCACGGAAAAGTCACGGTCATCCATGCCGCGCGTGCGGCGGCCATCTGCGGCATCCCAACCAAATTTGGCCTCAGCGGCCAGCCCCAAACGCAATCGTTTATCGTCACTGTCGAGCAACCATGCGCCAGCTTGCAGGGCATTGATGAAATATTTATCGGCATAGTTGGCATTGATAATGGGCAACACCAGTGCGCGGTATTCTTCCGAGCCAGAGGTTTTAGGCAATATGCCCATACCTAGGCCATACAGATTTTGCGCTCTCGGCACAGGCGTTTCGGTTTGGCGATCTATACGGTCAGCGGCATGGGTGACGGACGCGGTGAGTAAAATGGCAATGCATGCGGAAAGAGTTGAGTGTTTGAGGTTAAGCATAACGATGATTGGGCTTAAAGATTCACAAGGTTGACTGGAAACAGGCTAGACAGTTCCAGCAAAAAGACTGACGATTGTTTGATTGTTGCGGCATTGTACAGCAATCCGTTGTCAGGAAAGTGACACTGCACCGACCAAGTATTATCACCATACTTGGAGGAGTGGCTGATGGTCAGCGTGACATGGCTACGTATGCAGCTGAAATATCACTTGGTGGCGGTAATTAGTCTGGTCACGGCGCTGGGTGGCTTGAGTCTGGATACCTGGCGTGACCACCAGAATGAGCTGCACCAAACACAGCGGCAGGCGTCGTTTGAAATGCTCAAGCATCTGGCAGAGTTACAGTCGATTGTGGATCATGCCCATTATGCTGGCGATACCGCACGAGGTGACCCGATTGAGGGCTGGAAGCATGTGCTGTTGCTGCGTGACTTGAGTGCAGTGCTACCGGTCAGCAACCAGCAACATAGCCAGCGCCTGCTACTCATCTGGCAGCAACAATGGGAAAGCCTGATGCAAAACGCAGGCAGCGAAGCGGTGCTGAGTCAGGCTATTGAACAGTCGCGGCGAGGGTTATTGCAAACCATCGCCACATTGAACTAAACGCGGGCTAATGCGGAACTGCTTGAGGTTTTGCCTGTTGTCTGCGGTTTGCAAACGGCTAGCCATCCACTATGCTGAGTGCTGAATCATCTGCCACTTGGAGGCCAGAACCATGCGCGCCCAGACTGCCAACAATCCACGCCCATTAAAAGCCAACATGCCTAGCGGCCTGTATCGCAGCTTATCTGCGCTTGCACTGCTTAGCTGGCTGGTGTTGCTTTTACGGTTGCCTATCGTCTGGCATATGGTTGGCTGGAGTCTGGTGTGGTGTGTGGTGGCATTTCTGGCCTATTGGCTGGACAAGGACTTTTCGCGCCGTGGTCAGTGGCGCATCAGCGAATGGCGTTTACAGCAGTTCTCGCTGCTAGGGGGCTGGCCGGGGGCGCTATTGGCGCAAACAATCTTCAGACACAAAACAAAAAAACGGGCGTTTCAACAGGTGTTTTGGGGCATGGTAGGGTTGCACTTGGCATGCCTATATGTTCTGGCAAGGCCAGAAGCACAACCGATGTTACATAGGGTGGGGGCATGGGTACACGCGGTGGTGATGTAAGGGTGCATGTACCATGTTATTCGGCAGATTTTTTGCAGAAATTTTTCCAGGTAAAGGTGCCACAGGTGACCAGATAAAGCACGGCGGAGAAGATGTTCAAGCCGGGCACCGCACTTCTAAAAATCAGAAAAAACGCCTTGTTCAGGGCATGACGTAGCGTATCGAACTGGCAGTTACGGAATTCAATCAGGCCGCCGATGGCGGAAATCATCAGTGGTAACAGATAAAACAATAATAATGTGTGTTGATCCATGGCCATTCCTGCGCTTATCAGGGCAGTATAGCGGCAAAAAGCGATAAAGCGTTGACCCTGTGACGGACGATAACAAGCTTGGGTGTGGCAGGTGAATATTCAAGCACTCAAGTGACTAGCACTCAAGTAACCAACGGCCGTATGCTGGCAAAGCCACCATCCACAGACCAGACCTGACCAGTGACTCGGTTGGCTTGCTCAGACACCAACCAATGAATCAAACTCGCCACCTGGTGGGGGTCGCCAATACCGGGTAGTGGGTATTGTTTACTGGCCAAAGACCGGCCTGCTTCACTGCCGATCAGCGTTTGAACCGCAGGCGTATCGAGAATGCCGGGGGCGACGGCGTTAATGCGGATTTGGCTACTGGCATAACTGGCGGCGGCGCTGATTACCAGACCCTCCAGGCCGGCTTTGGCGGCGGCAATGGCTTCGTGGTTTTGTGTACCGATGCGTGCTGCGGCCGAAGATACAAATACGGCGCATCCAGATTGTTTATGTTGCTTGAGCGTTTTGACAAACGCACTCAACACAAAAAAAGCCGAGGTCAGGTTATTGTGCAGGGTATCGACGAAGTCTTGCTCACTGAGCCTGTGCAGGTTACCTAGCTTGATACTCCCGACACAATGCACCAATACGGTGGGAACGCCATATTGACTAACCACTTGTTGCAACATGGCTTCAGCATCCGTGAGGTGTGCCAGCGGTGAGGCCAGTTGCAAGTGCACGTCTCCATAACACTGCTGTAATTTGTATGCGTCACGCGCCATAAGCGCGAGGCGATGGTCGGCTTGCAGTTGCTTGGCAACTGCCTGACCTAAACCACCAGTGGCGCCTGTAATCAGGGCGATAGGCCGTGTCATGGTCTCACCTGTTTATAAAGTGGTGGACTTAGTAGCTTTGCTTTTCTGGTGCAGCAGCTCGTACACTTTTTCAATTTCGACCAGTTCGGCTTTGTCGAGCATACCGTCATGGTTGGCATCGAGGTGGTCAAACGTTTTGGCGTTGTTTGCGCTGTCGCCAGCTAAATATTCTTGTTTGCTGACTTTGCCATCCTCGTTCCCATCCAGATAATTCAGGCTAAAGTTGGGTTTCATGTGTTGGCAATCTGGCGTATGTTTACCATCGTGATTGGCATGTACCAGCGGGCTTGCCAGCAGCGTGGTGGTGGTGAAAAGGGCTACTAAGTAAGTTAAATTCATGACGTTCTCCAAAAACCATACATCAGATAAGCCGAACTCCGATTAGTTCACCCTAACGTGGATTGCTTGAATGCTTGAGGTGCTGCTAAGGATGCTGTTTTAAGGCGGCGACCCAGCCATCCGCATGTTTATTCAATCCGCTGGCTGAAAAATGGCAGTCGTCATAGCGGTCTTCCAGACCAATGACATCGGTATTCGGCCCAGGGTAGACGCCCGGCTGCTGGGTCAGGCTTTGTTGTATGGCTTGGAGTTCGGGCGAAACCGGCACAAAGCTGAAACAACGGGTGGCGGTAGCGACATAAAATTTTGACTGCGGAAAATACTGTTTACTCAAGGCAATAATATCGCGCATGGCTGCGGCATATTGCTGGAGCGCAATGCCGGGCTTGCTGCCTAGCGGGTTATCCGACTCACCCTGATGCCACAGAAAATGGGTGATGTCTAAACCATGTTGCTGCGCTTGTTTGAGGCGTTCCTCGTACATGCCATGTAACTCGCCGCCGGTTTGCCATTGGCTGACCGAGGTGCCGCCAATGGCAGCAGGTATGAGCAGCACTTGGTCGTACAGGCCTTGTGCCAGCAGTTTATTTGCCATCAAGGTCCAAACACTGCCAGCATTGCCGCTGGCACCCAGCAATGGGTCTTGTGCAAGGTAATATTGACCATCAAAAAAATGAAAAATCTGGGCGTTGTCAGCCAGATATTTCTGCCCGCCATGGTTGCCAGCGTTACTCTGCCCAAACACAAACGCCACCATAGTATGCGGTGTGAGATGAGGTGCGGGTACGGGCGTTTTGCCAGGATACTGGATGAGTTGGCCAAGGCTGTTGTAGGCGACGCTGCCGGCTACTGTAGACACTTGATCGGTGCCCAGCACATGTTGAATCAAGCGATAGTAAAACTTGAACACAGCGTTTTGTTGCACCACCGAATACATGCCAAATACCAATACACTATTGAGCAGCAGCAACCACAACAGCCATTGAATCCATTTACTCAAGCAAACATTCTCCTTACGGCTGCCGGGTGCTGCGCTGGATGCCGCCTCATGGAGGGCATCCCGTGTCATGCAATTTAAAACTGTTGCGAGTATTGCATGCTTAAAATATCGACATGCGCTTTATAAGTGCCTTTCAGACGGCCATTGCCACCACTGGCCACGCTGGTCTGGTCGTCATCGATGCTGGCTTCTTTGACAAACAAATGCGCATAGCCTACATCAAAGGTAGATTCGGGCGTGATTTGCCAACCTGCGCCAAAACTGACCCAAGTACGGTCATTGCCGGGAATGCGTGCAGTGCGGTATTGGTCGGGGATGGCTTCATTGTCATAGGCAAGGCCAGTCCGTATTTTCAGGTTCGGATACACACGATACGTCATACCAAGGGCATAGCGCATGGAGTTATGCCAGTTTTCCTTGGTACCCGACAGCAGTGCGCCATTGGTACGGTAAACATTCAGCTCCTGAAAACGACTCCAGCGTGTCCAAGTCACATCTGCCAATAAATCCACATCATTG
>CAYYBN010000154.1:0-5162 GCA_964470225.1 uncultured Methylotenera sp.
CCGTCATAGTTGCAGGTAATGGTGCCGGCCCCTATATTGACGCTGGCACCCACTTCGGCATCACCGACATAGCTTAAATGGTTAACCTTGCTGCCGATGCCGATGTGGGCGTTTTTCAGTTCAACAAAGTTCCCGATATGGGTCTCCGTCGCCAGTTGCGTGCCGGGTCGCAATCTTGCGTACGGGCCTATACTGCTGCCTGCGCCGACGGAGGCCTGATCGATATGGGTAAACGCAGCGATGGATGCGCCTTTGGCTATCACGGCATCTTTAATCACGCAGTGTGGCCCTATGCTGACGCCATCTTCCAGCGTGACCAGGCCTTCAAACACGCAATTGACATCGATATTGACATCGACGCCGCAACTGAGCTGACCGCGAATATCAATACGACTGGCATCCATCAGCGTGACGCCTTGTTGCATGAGTCGTTGTGCTTGCCTACGCTGGTATTCGCGTTCAATGTCTTGCAAATCAACTTTTGAGTTAATGCCGGTTACTGACCAGGCATCACTAACCACATGCGGCAATACTGCTTTTTCCTCGGCTACGGACAGGGCAATGATGTCGGTCAGGTAATATTCCTGTTGCGCATTGTCGTTGCGTAATTGCTGCAACCAGCGTTTGAGGTCGGCGTTCGGCATAGCCATGATGCCAGTATTCACTTCTTGGATGGCACGTTGCGCAGGGCTGGCATCTTTATGCTCAACAATGGCGATGACTTGTTGCTGCGCGTCGCGCACAATGCGTCCATATCCGCTGGGGTCTGCCTTGATAAAGGTCTGCACCAGCAAATGTTGGTCTGCCTGCGTCAGCATACTGCGACAAGCCTCTACATCCACCAATGGCACATCGCCAAGCAAAATCAGTGTTTTACCGTTATCTGGCAAACAGGGCAGGGCCTGTTGTACTGCATGCCCAGTGCCCAACTGCTCGGCTTGCAACACCCATTGCAAATCGTCGCCCGGGGTTTGTTGTTGTACCTGTTCACCACCAAAACCATAGACGACGATAATATTCGTCGGCTGAAGCTGACGGGCAGCCGCAATCACATGGTGCAAAATCGGCTTACCGCCTACAGGATGCAACACTTTAGGCAGGGCCGAACGCATACGGGTGCCTTTGCCGGCAGCGAGAATAATGATGTTTAAATCGGGCATGGGGTTATTTTATCTCATAAACAAAAAGGCGACTCGAAAGTCGCCTGTTTTGTCGTGCGTGCAGTTGCCGCTAAATGAATTAGTGCACTGATTTACGCAACTTCTGGATGGCCTGAATTTGCGCCACTGCTTCTGCCAGCTCAGCTTGTGCAGCCGCGTAGTCAATATCGGCAGAACGATTTTTCAAGGCTTCTTCGGCCGCCTCTTTGGCTGCCAGCGCTTTGGCTTCGTCCAGATCCTGACCACGAATCGCGGTATCAGCCAACACAGTAATCATCCCCGGTTGTACTTCCAGCATACCGCCAGAAATAAAAATCAGGGTTTCTTCTTTTTCAGAGGTTTGTTTGATACGCAATGCGCCTGGTTTAATGGTGGTAATCATCGGCGCGTGGTTTGGATAAATACCCACTTCACCACCGCCCGCTGGGGCCACCACAAACTCGGCTTCACCGGAGAATATGGATTCTTCGGCGCTCACGACATCAATATGCACTGTATTTGCCATTGTCTTCTCTTTTCAATATCACTGAAGGTTTCGCAACACGGCGCTGCTTTGTTAGAGGACAGCGCCGCGTCAGAAATTAGTTCAGTGTTTTGGCTTTTTCAACTGCTTCTTCGATGCCACCGACCATGTAGAATGCTTGTTCTGGCAGGTGATCGTATTCGCCGTTCACAATGGCTTTAAAGCCTTTGATGGTTTCTTTCAGTGGGACGTATTTGCCTGGTGCGCCAGTAAATACTTCAGCCACGTGGAAAGGTTGTGACAGGAAACGTTGAATTTTACGTGCACGACCAACGACCAGTTTGTCTTCTGGTGACAGTTCGTCCATACCCAGAATCGCGATAATGTCGCGCAGCTCTTTGTAGCGTTGCAGTGTGGACTGTACGGAACGTGCCACAGAGTAATGCTCTTCACCCACAATTTGTGGATCCAGCTGACGTGATGTCGAATCCAGTGGGTCAACCGCAGGGTAGATACCCAGAGACGCGATGTCACGGGACAGAACCACGGTGGAGTCCAAGTGCTGGAATGTGGTGGCTGGAGACGGGTCAGTCAAGTCATCCGCAGGCACATACACGGCCTGGATAGAAGTAATAGAACCCACTTTGGTAGAAGTAATACGCTCTTGCAGACGGCCCATTTCGTCAGCCAGAGTAGGTTGGTAACCCACGGCAGAAGGCATACGGCCCAGCAGCGCAGATACTTCAGTACCGGCCAGTGTGTAACGGTAGATGTTATCTACGAAGAACAATACGTCACGGCCTTCGTCACGGAATTTTTCCGCCATGGTCAAACCAGACAGCGCGACACGCAGACGGTTGCCTGGAGGCTCGTTCATCTGACCGAACACCATGGCTACTTTGGATTCTTTCATGTTGTCCAGCTTAATCACGCCAGCTTCAGCCATCTCGTGGTAGAAGTCGTTACCTTCACGGGTACGCTCACCCACACCAGCAAACACGGACAAACCGGAGTGCTGTTTGGCGATGTTGTTAATCAGTTCCAACATGTTCACGGTTTTACCTACACCCGCACCACCGAACAGACCGACTTTACCGCCTTTAGCGAACGGACATACCAGGTCAATCACCTTGATGCCTGTTTCCAGCAGGTCAACAGAAGGAGACAGCTCTTCAAAGGCTGGCGCTTTCTGGTGGATAGAACGGAATTCCTGTGAATCGATAGGACCGACTTCGTCGATTGGGCGACCCAGTACGTCCATGATACGGCCCAGAGTACCTTCACCCACGGGTACAGAAATCGCACCACCGGTATTTTTGAACGCAGTACCGCGGGCCAGACCGTCAGAGGAGCCCATGGCGATGGTACGTACAATACCGTCACCCAGTTGTTGTTGCACTTCCAGCGTCAAGCCTGTTTCGGCTTTGGAGTCTTTGTCATCAATAATCAATGCATCGAATATTTTAGGCATTTGGTCACGAGGAAATTCCACGTCTACCACAGCGCCAATACACTGCACTACTTTACCTGTTACTGCTTGATTTGCCTTTGCCATTTTCTTTTCCTAACTGTATGAGTCAGATCAATTGAATTCTTACACTTCGTCCCAATGCGTTTAGGAGGAAACCGCTGCTGCACCGCCGACGATCTCGGAGATCTCTTTGGTAATTGCTGCCTGACGGGCCTTGTTGTAGACCAGTTTCAACTCGCCAATCACGCTCTTGGCGTTATCGGATGCCGATTTCATCGCCACCATACGTGCCGACTGTTCAGAAGCCATATTTTCAGCCACTGCGTTGTAAATCAGCGATTCGATATAACGCATCATCAACTCGTCTACCACCGGTTTTGCTTCTGGTTCGTAGATGTAATCCCAATGTCCATTGGGGCTACCCAGTTGCTCGCCAGACAAAGGCAACAATTGTTGCATGGTCGGCACTTGCTTCATGGTGTTGATGAATTTGGTATAGCAGATGTAAAGCTGATCAATTTCACCGGCGATGTAGGCATCGAGCATCACCTTGATGGTGCCGATGAGTTTTTCCAGATGCGGGGTATCGCCCAGTCCGGTAATGTGAGATTTGACCTGTGCACCGACACGGCTCATAAAGCCGTAGCCTTTATTGCCAATGGCGCTGACACTGATGCCTTTGCCTTCGGTTTCCCAGGTTTTCATCTGGTTCAGCGACATACGCAGCACGTTGGTGTTCAAACCACCGCACAGACCTTTGTCTGAGCTGACCACAATCAGACCCACATTTTTCACCGTATCACGTTTGATTAAAAACGGATGACGATACTCGGATTGGGCAAAGGAAAGGTGGGCCGCCACATTGCGAATCTTGTCCGCATAAGGGCGGGAGGCACGCATTCTGTCCTGCGCCTTGCGCATTTTAGAAGCGGCCACCATTTCCATCGCCTTGGTGATCTTGCGTGTATTTTCTACACTCTTGATCTTGGTTCTAATCTCTTTACTTCCTGCCATATGCGTTTCCTAAGTCGAAGTGTCAGAGATTAGTAAGCGTTGGTCGCTTTGAAGTCCTGAATTGCCGCTTCCAGTGCTTTCTCATTGTCACCGCTCAAATCCTTGCTGGATTCTATGGTATCGACGATGTTTTTGTACTTGGAGCTCAGGAAACCGTGCAAGGCATTTTCAAAGGCCAAAACCTTGTTGGTTGGCACGTCATCAAAGTAACCCTTGTTAGCAGCAAACAGGCTGATACCCATGTTAGCTACGCTCAGTGGTGTGTACTGTGCCTGTTTCATCAACTCGGTAAACATGCGACCACGGTCCAACTGTTTACGGGTGGCTTCATCCAGATCGGAAGCAAACTGCGCAAACGCAGCCAGTTCACGGTACTGTGCCAAGGCTAGACGCACACCACCGCCCAGTTTCTTAATGACTTTGGTCTGGGCAGCACCACCCACGCGAGACACCGAAATACCGGCGTTGATCGCAGGACGGATACCGGCGTTGAACAGGTCACTTTCCAGGAAGATTTGACCATCGGTAATCGAAATCACGTTGGTAGGCACGAATGCGGACACGTCACCGGCCTGCGTTTCAATCACTGGCAACGCAGTCAATGAACCGGTTTTGCCTTTGACTGCACCGTTGGTGAATTTTTCCACGTACTCTTCGTTGACGCGCGCAGCACGCTCCAGCAAACGTGAGTGGATGTAGAACACGTCACCTGGATACGCTTCACGGCCTGGTGGACGGCGCAGCAGCAGAGAGATTTGACGGTAAGCCACGGCTTGTTTGGACAAGTCATCGTAGACAATCAAGGCGTCCTGACCGCGGTCACGGAAGTATTCACCCATGGTACAACCGGCATATGGTGCCAGGAATTGCAGGGCAGCAGAGTCAGAAGCAGATGCGGCCACCACAATGGTATAAGCCATGGCGCCGTGCTCTTCCAGTTTACGTACCACGTTGGCAATGGTAGAAGCTTTCTGACCTATCGCAACGTAAATACAGGTCATGTTCTGACCTTTCTGGTTGATGATGGCATCTACAGCCACCGCGGTTTTACCCG
>CAYYBN010000155.1:0-5097 GCA_964470225.1 uncultured Methylotenera sp.
GTGGCTTGCAGGAAAAGTACGAGCTGCATCACGGCGTGGAAATTACCGACCCGGCGATTGTCGCTGCGGCAGAGCTGTCCAACCGCTATATCACCGACCGCTTTTTGCCTGACAAAGCGATTGACCTCATCGATGAAGCGGCATCGCGCATCAAGATGGAAATCGACTCCAAACCGGAAGTCATGGACAAGCTGGACCGCCGCCTGATCCAGCTCAAAATCGAGCGTGAAGCGGTGCGTCGCGAAAAAGACGAAGCCAGCCAGAAACGCTTTGCCCTGATTGAAGACGAGATCGCCAAGCTGGAAAAAGACTATGCCGACCTCGAAGATGTGTGGAAAGCCGAAAAAGCCGCCGTCCAAGGCTCGGCAGGTGTGAAAGAGGCGATAGAAAAAGTCAAACTGGAGATGGAAGCGGCCAAGCGTAAGGGCGACTGGCAGCGCGTGTCTGAGCTGCAATACGGCAAACTGCCGCAACTGGAAGCGCAGTTGAAACAGGCTTCGAGTGCCGAGGCTACAGGCACCGTCAAACACAAAATGCTGCGTACCGAAGTTGGCGCCGACGAGATTGCCGAGGTGGTGAGTCGCGCCACCGGCATTCCGGTGAGCAAAATGATGACCGGCGAGCGTGAAAAACTGCTGCGCATGGAAGACCAGTTGCATGCACGCGTGGTAGGTCAGGACGAGGCTGTGCGATTGGTGTCGGATGCCATTCGTCGCTCGCGTTCTGGCCTGAGTGACCCCAACCGGCCTTATGGCAGCTTTTTGTTTCTGGGCCCGACCGGCGTCGGTAAAACCGAACTGTGCAAAGCGTTGGCCAATTTCCTGTTCGATAGCGAAGAACATCTGATCCGCATCGACATGAGCGAGTTTATGGAAAAACACTCGGTGTCACGCCTGATTGGCGCGCCGCCCGGCTATGTCGGCTACGAAGAAGGTGGTACGCTGACCGAAGCCGTGCGCCGCAAGCCGTATTCGGTCATTCTGCTGGACGAGGTGGAAAAAGCCCATCCGGACGTGTTTAATGTGCTGTTACAGGTGCTGGATGATGGCCGTTTAACCGATGGTCAGGGGCGCACAGTCGATTTTAAAAACACCGTCATCATCATGACCTCCAATTTGGGCAGCCAGAGGATACAGAGCATGTCTGACCAGGATTATCAGGTGGTCAAACTGGCGGTGATGGGAGAGGTAAAAACCCACTTCCGCCCCGAGTTTATCAACCGCATTGACGAGGTGGTGGTGTTTCATGCGCTGGGTGAGGCGCATGTCAAATCCATCGCCAGCATCCAGTTGCAGTTGCTGGCCAAACGCTTGGCCGCCATGGATATGCAGTTACAAGTCAGCGATGCGGCCTTGGCCGAGATTGCCAATGCCGGGTTTGACCCGGTGTATGGTGCACGGCCACTGAAACGCGCGATACAAAGCAGTATCGAAAATCCGCTGGCCAAAGAGATTCTGGCAGGGCACTTTGCTGCCAAGGATGCGATTGTGGTCGACTTTCAGGCAAACCGTATGACTTTTCAGCGTGCGGGTGAGGTCGCATAGGTGCCATGATTTTGCTTGGTACGTACGAACCAGTGACCATGCGCTGTAGTCTTATTATGGTTGAGTTGTGGTATTGGATATATCAGATTAAGAAAGGCGGATTTATGTTGCAATCACACTACATGCGTTTCCCGGGGACCACTGCCTTGCTTGCACTGTCTCTTTCAACCTTGCTGGCCGGCTGTGCCACCAATGGTCAGCCGGTCAAGCAGGTGCAGATAGACCGCATTTCAGCGGAACAACTGGCGGCACTGGCGCCACCACCACAGGCCACCTTGTCATTGGCCGAGGTGGCGGCACAATGCAAACAAGGTAAAACAGATGACGAAGTGATTGCTGCGATTAAGGCCTCGGATTCCCGTTATGCCTTGTCAGCAACTGAAATGCTGGACTGGCATGCCAAAGGCATTAGTAAAGGCGTGCTGGACTACATTCAACAAGCCAATACTCAGGCTTTGCAAAATGCCATTGCCGATGAAATGAACAAGCGTGAACAAGCCCGAGTTGAAAACGAGCAAAAGCTTAAACGTGAGCGTGACAGTGCCCGTTTGTACAGTGACCCGTGGTTTTATGGGCCAGGCTATGGTTACGGCTTTGGACGCCCTTACTGGGGCTATGGCTTCAGGCGTTTTTACTGGTAGGTGGTTGGCACGGCTATAATGCAGAGGTATTGATTCTGAGGTCATTGCCATGCGTCAGCAACACCATACCCTGCAAATAGCTGCCCAAGGCCGCAAACTGTATGACATCACACCGCCAGTGGTGCAATGGGTCAAACAGTCCGGCATCATCAGTGGCCTGCTTACGCTGTATATCCAGCATACTTCAGCCAGCCTGCTGATTAACGAGAATTATGACCATGATGTACTGGTGGACTTGCAGGCCTTCTTCAACCGCTTGGTGCCAGATGGTGATGCTTTGTTTATCCATACGGTGGAAGGCCCAGATGACATGCCAGCCCATGTGCGCACGGCACTCACGCAAACCAGCTTGTCTATCCCGGTGATTCATGGTGAAGTGGCTCTGGGTCAGTGGCAGGGCATATTCCTGTTTGAACATCGCCATCTGCCCGCCCAGCGGCGCGTACTATTGCATCTGATTGGTGAATAGCTTCAGCTTACCAGCAAGCATTCTAATGGTCAGAGGGATGTTTGCCCGATTGCGCGTATCAACATCCTGATGGTGTTGCTTATTTGACGGCACTCCATGCCAGCGGGTCAAATGGCTGACTATTGCGGCGCAGTTCATAGTACACGCCATTATCTGCATTGCCACCCGAATTACCAACAGCGGCAATGCTGTCACCCGCCTGTACGCGCTGACCACTGCTTTTGTACAACGCCTCGTTGTTGCCGTACAAGCTCATGTAGCCATCGCCATGGTCGATGACCAGCAAGTTGCCAAAGCCACGCATCCAGTCGGCGAACACCACCTGACCGGCGGCAATCGCCCTGACCTCACTACCCTCGCTGGCGCGGATAAACAGGCCTTTCCAGTTGACGCCAGTGTCACTGCGCGGGGTGCCAAAGCGATTGACGACCTCACCGCGTACCGGCAGCCGCAAGCGTCCACGTAATTCGCTGAAGCGCTCTTTAGGCCCATTGCCTTCTGGCAAAGTATCATTTTTAGCCACCACTTGGGCACTGTCTGGCGCCTCGTTATTGTCTACCCGCGTTTCCGCGGCATGTTCAAATACGCGCCCCTGCTTGCGTACACTGGCGTCACCAGCCATTTTGCTGTTGTCTGCCGGCGGACGTTTGGCCGTGCCGCTGTTTTTACGCTCACGCCGGGCGCGTGCGGCGTCTTCCTGCTGCTGGCGTTTTTTGGCTTCGGCCAACAGTCTCTGCATCAGTTGTGACAAGGCAGCTTCGTCTTGCTTCAGGCGCGACAACTGTTGTTGCTGGGTCTCGACCTGTTTGGACAGCGTTGCCAACAGTTTTTGCCGCTGCGCCTTTTCTTGCTCCAATTGTTGATTGGCCGCGGTGTACTCTTGGGCCAACGCATCGGTGGCCTGCATCTGCTGGCTTGTTTGCGTTTGCACGCGGTCTATCTCTGCCTGATTGGTTTGCAGAGACTGAATCTGTTGTTGGTGGGCCTTGGTCAGGTAGCGTAAATAATGTAACTGCCGACTGCTCATGGCCGGGTCTTGTTGTTGTAACCATAATTGCAGGGGGCTGTGTTGGCCATGCCGGTAATGCTGGTTAAGTTGTTGGGCCATGGCCGATTGTTGCTGGTTGACCTGGCGTTTTAACTGCCGCATCTGTTGTTGCAAGGCGAGTAACGTCTCGCGATTTTCGTTTTGCGCTTGTTGTATGGCCCGTAACTTTTTACGCGAAGCACTGATGGCAGTTTCAGAGGCTTTCAATGCCTGATGGGCATCCTGCCTGGCATCCTGTGAGGCATTTAGCGTGGTCGTCAGTTGCTGGATTTTTTGCTTGATTTGTTCGAGGTCACTTTTGAGCTCTTCCGTTTTTTCAGACTTGTTGGCTGGTGCTGCCAGCGTGAGGCCAGTACTGAACAGCAGCAGGGCGACCATGGACAGTCGACGCCAACGGCGGTCAGGCCACGCATGCATACGGTATTCAGGCATGTGCCAGGGTAACCAGACTATGTCCCGTCATTTCAGCCGGTTGTGCAATGCCCATCAGGTGTAGCAAGGTAGGCGCAATGTCAGACAGCGCGCCGCCATTGCGTATGCTGCCTTCGCGACCGATGTAGATAAATGGCACCAGATTGGTGGTGTGTTGGGTGTGAACCTGGTCGCTGGCATGGTCGAACATGCTTTCGGCATTGCCATGGTCGGCCGTGATAATGACCTCTGCACCGACCGACTGTGCTGCAGCAACCACGCGACCGATACAGGTATCCAGCGTTTCTATCGCCTGGATGGCCGCGGGCAGGTTGCCGGTATGGCCCACCATATCACCGTTGGCATAATTACAGATGACCGCTTGGTATTGGCCGGAAGTGATTGCCGCCACCAGCTTGTCGGTCACTTCCGGCGCACTCATTTCCGGTTGCAGGTCGTAAGTGGCTACTTTGGGTGATGGCACCAAAATACGGTCTTCACCAGCAAACACGGTTTCTTCGCCGCCGTTAAAGAAAAACGTCACATGCGGGTATTTTTCTGTTTCGGCGATGCGTAATTGCTTGAGCCCCAGTTTGGAGACATATTCGCCAAAGGTGTTGGGTACCGTATACGGCGCAAACACTGGCTCGGCCAGTGTTTGTTTCTGGTCGTATTGGGTGAGGGTGAAGTAATGGCTAAAACGCGGCATACGGCTACGCTCAAAGCCGCTAAACTGGCTGTTAAGCAGGGCATCGGTCAATTGACGGGCACGGTCGCTGCGAAAATTCATAAACACCAAGGCATCACCGTCTTCCATGCGGATGGGGGCAGCATCAGCCGTCCGGATGGCGGTACATTTGACGAACTCGTCGCTTTCATCACGGGCGTAGGCCTGCGCCAACGCAGTCAGACTGTCAGGTGCCATGAACTCCGCCTGGCCGTTGACCAGTAGTTCATAGGCAGGGGCTACCCGCTCCCAGCGCT
>CAYYBN010000156.1:0-5061 GCA_964470225.1 uncultured Methylotenera sp.
GGGTGTACTTGGTCAGGTTGTAGATGTCCACACCCACTTCACCCGCCTTGGCTTCAGCATCGTGTACACGAATCACAATACGGCCAGAGTCCACATAATCCACCACACCACCACGACGGGCCGTTACCACAGTACCGGAGTCCACCGCTACTGTACGCTCGATACCTGTACCGACCACGGCTTTTTCAGCGCGCAGACAAGGCACCGCTTGACGTTGCATGTTGGCACCCATCAAGGCACGGTTGGCGTCATCGTGTTCCAGGAACGGAATCAACGAAGCCGCCACCGATACAATCTGGCCTGGCGCCACGTCCATATACTGTACGCGGTCAGGCTGGGTCATGGTGAATTCGTTATGAAAACGTGCTGAAATCAGCTCTTCCTTAAAGCCACCATCGGTGGACAACTCGGTGTTGGCCTGTGCAATCACATACTGGCTCTCTTCAATCGCCGACAAGTAGTCAATCTTGTCCGACACCTTGTTGCCATCGACTAGACGGTATGGGGTTTCCAGAAAACCGTATTCATTGGTACGGGCATACAGCGCCAGCGAGTTAATCAAACCAATGTTTGGACCTTCCGGTGTTTCAATTGGACACACGCGGCCATAGTGGGTGGTATGTACGTCACGCACCTCAAAACCGGCACGCTCACGGGTCAAACCGCCAGGGCCCAGTGCAGAGATACGGCGTTTGTGCGTAATCTCGGACAGCGGGTTGGTCTGGTCCATAAACTGTGACAACTGGCTGGAACCGAAGAATTCCCGGATAGCACTGGACACTGGCTTGGCGTTAATCAAGTCATGTGGCATCAGGTTTTCGGATTCAGCCTGTGACAAACGTTCTTTCACCGCACGCTCAACACGTACCAGACCAGCGCGGAACTGGTTCTCGGCCAGCTCACCGACGGAACGGATACGACGGTTACCCAGGTGGTCAATATCGTCAATCTCGCCACGGCCATTGCGCAGTTCGATCAGCACACCGATCACGGCCAGAATGTCTTCGTTGGAGAGGACGTTGCTGCCGGTATCGCCTTGCACGCCTACGGTTTCGTAGAAACGACGCATCCAGGCCGCAGTGCGGTCTTCCAGTTTTGTTGGATAGGCGCGACGGTTGAACTTCATGCGACCCACCACAGACAGGTCGTAGCGGTCTTCAGAGAAGAACAGGCCGTTGAACAACGCTTCTACGGCGTCTTCGGTCGGTGGCTCACCAGGGCGCATCATGCGGTAAATCGCCACGCGTGCACTGTATTGGTCAGGGATTTCATCAGTACGCAGGGTTTGCGAAATGAAGTCACCATGATCCAGATCATTGGTGTAAATGGTATCGATTTCCGTGATTTTGGCCGCCACCAGTTTTTCCAGCAGGCTAGGCGTCATTTCATCGTTGGCATTGGCAATCAGTTCGCCAGTGTCAGTATCAATGATGTTTTTCGACACGGCACGGCCCATGATGAAATCGGTAGGCACGGCCATGGTTTTGATACCGGCTTTTTCGATGTCACGAATGTGTTTTACGGTGATGCGCTTGTCTTTAGGCACAATCACGTTGCCATCTTTGTCAGCGATGTCAAACTTGGCCACTTCACCACGCAGACGGTCTGCCACCAGTTCAAATTCCACGCCTTTTGGACCAATATGGAACGTGTCAGTGTCGTGGAACGTCGACAGAATTTGTTCTGGCGTATAGCCCAACGCCTTCAACAGGATGGTGACCGGCATTTTACGTCTGCGGTCCACACGGAAGTACAGGTAATCTTTAGGGTCGAACTCAAAGTCCAGCCACGAACCACGGTAAGGAATAATCCGTGCGGAGAACAGCAGTTTGCCTGAGCTATGGGTTTTACCACGGTCATGCTCGAAGAACACGCCAGGGCTACGGTGCAACTGTGACACAATCACACGCTCGGTACCATTGATGATAAATGAACCGTTTTCGGTCATGAGTGGCAATTCGCCCATGTACACTTCCTGCTCTTTGACTTCTTTCACGGTCGGCTTGGAAGCCTCTTTGTCCATGATGGTCAGGCGGACTTTGACGCGCAAAGGCACAGCGTAGGTCAGGCCGCGTTGTTGACATTCTTTGACATCAAACGGCTCTGCACCCAGTTGATAGCTCACATAGTCCAGACGTGCATTCTCGGAATGGCTCACGATAGGGAATACGGAACGGAAGGTGGCTTCAAGGCCTTCATTTTTGCGTTGGTCTACGGTGACCTCGGCTTGAAGAAAGGATTTGTAGGATTCCAACTGCATGGCCAGCAGATAAGGCACCTCTTGAACGCTCTCACGCTTGGCAAAACTTTTGCGGATGCGTTTCTTTTCGGTAAAGGAATAGCTCATAGCGTCTCCTGAAATTTTGAGGGTAGAAGACAAAACACTTTTCATCCACTGCAATGTTTTGACATCTAACTTCGTTTAGATTCAATTGTTTACAATCGTTGCAAACAAACTTGTCATACCTGTATGTACTACTTTTTTTACTGCTTGCTGACGGTTACAAATCTTTAACAATTTGTTGACGCCAGAAATGGCGAAGGCCGACGGTCTCCCGTCAGCCCAGCCAGATTCACAAATGTGAATTATTTCATCTCAGCAGTCGCGCCCGCTTCGATCAATTTCTTCACAGCAGCTTCAGCGTCAGCTTTGCTTACGCCTTCTTTAACTGCTTTAGGTGCACCGTCAACCACGTCTTTCGCTTCTTTCAAGCCCAGGCCAGTCAGTTCACGCACAGCCTTAATGACGCTTACTTTGTTGTCGCCAGCGCTGTTCAGAATAACATTGAACTCAGTTTGCTCAGCAGCAGCTGCGGCTGGGGCAGCAGCGCCACCAGCAGCCACTGCAACCGCAGCAGCAGATACGCCAAATTTTTCTTCGATTTCTTTGATGAACGCGGTCAGTTCCATTACGGTCATGCTACCGATTGCGTCCAAGATGTCAGCATTTGAAATTGCCATGATAATAATTTCCTAAAATATTTGATTAAAATTAAGCCGCTTGCTTTTCTTTTTCGTCGCGTACTGCTGCAACGGCGCGGGCAAACTTGGTAGGGATTTCGTTGAGCATGCCAGCCAGTTTGGACAGCAACTCGTCGCGGCTCAATGTCGCAGCCAGTGCTTGCACACCAGCAACATCCAGACGCTCATTCGGCATCGCACCTGCTTTCAGTTTGAACAGTTCGTTTTCTTTAGCGAAGTTGTTCAATACTTTGGCAGCAGCCACCGGGTCAGCAGAAATGCCGTAGACCAGTGGACCAACCATGTCGTCTGCCAATGCAGCAAAGGGTGTACCCTCTACAGCACGGCGCGCCAGGGTGTTTTTCAACACACGCAGATACACACCTGCCGCACGTGCTTCAGCACGCAGTTTCGTCATATTGGCCACGCCAATACCACGATACTCGGCAAGTACGATTGACTGTGCGTTCGCAACTTGTGCGGCCACCTCGGCAACGACTTCTTTTTTCTCTGTAAGATTAAGACTCAAGGTCTGTTCTCCTTCCGTTAATGAAAGTCCGATAAAAAAATCGGGCCACTCACGGCGTCCTTGTTCAGGGCTTGGATATATCCTGTGTCGGGAATCGCCATCTGCGCTGGCTTATACTGCTGGTAACAGAGGCCTAAGCGCCCATTACCATTCAATCTTCAATTAAGTCAGCGGCTTGAGACACTGACACCAACGGTCTTTGATGCTCTTGACGCCATACAACAACGTCAAGCCCAAAGTGCATGCCCGGAAGCAATTCAGCTACCGGGTCTTTAAATGATTATGCTGTCACTGATGCTTGATCAACACGTACGCCAGGACCCATGGTGCTGGAAACGGACAATTTTTTCAGGTAAACACCTTTAGAGCTGGCCGGCTTGGCCTTGTTCAAAGCGTCAACCAGTGCAGACAGGTTGCCTTGCAATTGCTCAACAGTGAACGATGCACGACCAATGGTGCAATGCACAATACCACCTTTGTCAGTACGGTACTGTACCTGACCAGCTTTAGCATTTTTCACAGCGGTGGCTGCGTCCGGGGTCACTGTGCCAACTTTCGGGTTAGGCATCAAACCACGTGGACCCAATACTTGACCCAACGCACCGACGATACGCATGGCATCAGGTGTTGCAATCGCAACGTCGAAGTCCAGCATGCCGCCTTTGACTTGCTCGGCCAGATCTTCAAAACCAACGATGTCAGCACCTGCCGCTTTTGCGGCTTCAGCTTGTGCACCTTGCGCAAATACCGCCACGCGTACAGTTTTACCAGTACCGTTAGGCAACACAATCGCACCACGCACCAACTGGTCAGATTTACGTGGGTCTATGCCCAGGTTAATCACAGCGTCTACGGATTCGTTAAATTTGGCAGTCGCGCCTTCTTTCACCAGATTCAAGGCATCTGCAACTGGATACAGCTTGTTGCGATCGATTTTCGCGCGCAACGCATTAATACGTTTGGCCATGTTATACACCCTCCACTTCAATACCCATGCTGCGTGCGCTACCCGCAATGGTGCGTACAGCCGCATCCAGGTCAGCCGCTGTCAAGTCAGGCTGTTTGGTTTTTGCAATTTCCTCGGCTTGTGCACGGGTAATCTTGCCTACTTTGTCGGTGTGAGGACGTGGCGAACCTTTTTCCAGCTTGGCGGCTTTTTTAATCAGCACCGTTGCTGGCGGTGTTTTCATGATGAAGGTAAAGCTCTTGTCAGCAAACGCCGTAATCACGACGGGAACTGGCAGACCTGGCTCCATGCCTTGTGTAGCAGCATTGAAGGCTTTACAGAATTCCATGATATTCAAACCACGTTGACCCAGTGCTGGACCCACGGGCGGGCTTGGGTTGGCTTTACCTGCAGGGATTTGCAGTTTGATGTAGCCAATGACTTTCTTTGCCATTTTAGACTCCTAATTTGGGTGCAAACGCTCGCAACGAGCTCCCCGTTAAAAACTGCAACGCGCCAGTTGGTGACGCATCGCGCGATGCACAGTTAGACTTCTTTCTCTACCTGTGCAAAATCCAGTTCAACCGGTGTGGCACGACCAAAAATCACCACTGAAACACGCAGT
>CAYYBN010000157.1:0-5027 GCA_964470225.1 uncultured Methylotenera sp.
CCAAAGCATTTTGCTCATCTAAACCAAAACCACCTTTTGAGTAACTGGTAAAACTTGAAGTGGCAGACAAAGGGACATAAGGCGGGTCACAATAGACAACATCACCAGACTTAGCTTTTTCCATTGTTGTTATAAAATCAGCAACTTCAAAAACAGCATTTTGTGATTTTTCGTAGAAATAAAACATCTCTTTTTCTGGTAATGTAGGCTTGGTGTATCTGCCATAAGGCACATTGAATCCACCTTTTGAATTGTATCTACATAGGCCATTGAAGCAGTGGCGATTCAAATATACAAACAAGGCTGCTTTTCTTCGCAGATCATTTGTAGTGTTAAACTCTTCACGAAGCTGATAGAAGGCCAATTCAGTATTGGTTTCTGGAACAAATAATCCTTGGCAATAACTGATAAAGCCTTGTCCTTCTTTTTGAAGGTACTTAAATAGGCTAATTAAATCAGGGTTAGAATCTGCAAGTAAATTCGCAGAGTATTCTGTATTTAAAAATAATGCCCCTGAACCTACAAACGGCTCAATTAAACGATTGCCTTCAGGTAAGTTTTTTTTGATTAGATCAACTAAACGATACTTACCGCCTGCCCATTTTAAAAAAGGTTTCATAAATACGATTCTACAATGTATCGGGCTAAATTTAATGTGAACACTTTGAATATTGTAGTTACTGTTGTTCTTATATGATCTTTATACCAAGTCTAGGGCTTCGCCCAATCCGCGCTGTACGACGCGCTTGCGCGCGGCGTGCAGTGCGTTTGTGCGATGCCTAGAACGGCGCTTTTAGCGGTGTTTGATCGCTAGGCAAGTATCTAAAAAATATCATCGGCGCATTGGCTTCAGTGATATACAAACTGCGGTCTCTGACTGCTTCCACCATCATGGCGGTATCAAATCGGGTATGCAGCTCTTGCACTGCGTCAGCCACTTTTTCAGCCTGCATCCATTCACCCATCGTTTCAGGTAGTTTGATTGATCGTGGCGCCCAATAGCGTTTGCGGTTGAATTGGTGGTGCTCCAAATAGCTTTTGGTGATGTATTTAGAAATGTATTTGGCAATACCTAAAGTGATATAAATCCAACAAAACATCACTCATCCATGGCAAGCTGATGGTATTTTACGAATCGGCTTGCTTTTCAATAAATACTCAATAAAATGAACATTAAATACTTTTAATATCATTTTATTGATGCCTAAAAACTCAAATTCAATTATCACCTCAAATCCAGAGACGCTTAAGTCTTTGGAAAATCTTGGGCTCAGAATTCGCGCTAGCCGCGTAGCTCAAGGGTGGACAATAAAAGACATGGCAGACCGTCTCTTTTGCTCTCAAAACACTTACCGAGCGATTGAGGCTGGCAAGCCAACAGCAAGCATTGGCATCATCGCCAATGCTTTGTGGCTATTTGGTCAGATTGACTCTTTAAACGCAGTGGCGCCATTACCTTTGAGCACTAATTCAACGACTCGCGTTAGAAAATCTAAAACGAAACCGATTGCAGGAGTGATCTCAGATGATGAGCGAAACTTCTGATCGCAGGATATATGTAGGTCTGGCAAATGCGCCTAACCAGGCGCCCACTCCGGTAGGCCTGCTAAAAATAGCGCGTAGAGGTGTGATTGAATCAGGGGAGTATGCGTATGGGTCACAATACATCACCTCCCCCAACGCCATTGCCTTAAATAATGAATACATGCCTTTAAGCGGTGCGATTATGGCATTGCCTGAGCGCCGGATGAGAGATGGTGGCGCTTTGCCGCTGACTCTCCGTGATGCATTACCTGATAGCTGGGGCCGTCGTGTGCTGGAGGCACAATATGGTCGCACGCTAGATGATATTGATGCTTTGCTACTCACCACAAACACCAATCGAGTGGGAGCCATGTGTTTTAGTGAAGCATTGCCTTTTGATACATTCGCGCCTGAAAACACGTTGATGACTCTTGAGGAAATGTCTACTGCGGTCAGGATGCTTGAGCTTTCAATGGAAGTGACGCCAGAAATGCGTCGACTACTGCAACGTGGGGGGACGCTGGGTGGTGCCAGACCAAAAGCGACTTTTGTACACGAAAATCAACGATGGATTGCAAAGTTTCCTGCGCATGGCGATGACCATGATGTTGAGTTGCTAGAAATATGCCTCTTAAAACTTGCTGAGCTGTGCGGGATTGAGGTCTCCCCAGCGCGTCTTGAAAAAATCCAGCACGGGCATGCACTGCTGCTGAAGCGCTTTGACCGTGAGGGCGATATTCAACGTGAGCGCCGTATACATTACCTATCTGCCTCGGCAATCTTAAATGTCCCATATGAGAGCGATGGCGGAAGTTATATTGAATTGGCCCAGACCATTCGAAAGATTTCAATCCATCCTACGCACGATTTAGATCAATTATATAGAAGGTTGATTTTCAATTTGATGATAGACAATACTGACGATCACGTGAAAAACCATGGCATGCTGCATGTGGGTCAGGGTCAGTACACACTGGCACCGGCATTTGATGTGGTGATGCAACTCACCAACCTAGGCTATCAGGAGCTCGCAATCACACCAGGTAATCACACCTCCAGTTTAGAATTAGCACTGAATGCAGCGCCACACTTCGGGCTGAGTTCAAATGAGGCAAAAGATCTTATCCGCACGATTCATGAAACCATCCATCATCAGATCATGAATATCGCTGCTCATTTTGGCGCAACCCAAGCATTGAAGACGCGCATACAACAATGCCTCGCCCGTCAGCGAGATGTGATTAAGGCATCATGATGCTTGTTGAATGAAAGAATTTAATCGACTGTTATCGTCTTTTGGGTAACTTGGGGTATGTTAGATTTAATACACTAGGAATAGTGATTTAAATCATTGCGTTAAAACAGGTGCTTAGTGATCTCTTTCCCACCAAATACAAAACGGCTTCCAGAAATGGAAGCCGTTTTAATGATGGTTTATCAATCAATTGGCACATAGCCACCTTGACATGTAGTGCCTGACAGTTAGTGATGCTCAACGTCACCTTCTCGTGCAAGCTCTTGATCCACATGAATAATCTTGCCTTGGACAGGCTTTTTATCTTGCCGTTGCATGGCTAAACCAAAATCCTGAAACGTTTTGCTAACTTGCAGGCTGGCTCTCATCATCTTATCTTGATACTCAAGTTCAACTTGCCTGGATTTTAGCTCGACTTCTTTTAACGCACTTTGTAACTGAAGATACTGAATGATTTGAATAATCACCCACGCAGAAATAATTGCGCATACCGCCACCATGAAGAGCATAGGGGCATCAATCGATTTTCGATTTGCGGTGTGATTAAAAAATCGTTCTTGCTCTGGTGTCAGACCATTTTGATTGTTCATACGCCCTCCTCAAGAAACCTCATCTTAATCGCTTTTAATTCGATTAAAAAGTAATGATTGTAGTGACACCCAATAACAACCAGACACATAAACATATCTCAACAAAAAACCCGATGCTAGGTCGGGTTTTAGTCATTTCAGCCTAAGCTAAAATTATTTGTTCATGACGTACATGGTTACTTCAAAGCCAAAACGCATTTTTTTAGCAGCTGATTAAGTCCACAAAACAGTGTTTAGCGGTGTTTTTGTCACCAAAACCAAAACGGCTTCCTGTCATAGAAGCCGTCTTGGTTTGGATTATACATTCACGTTAAATGCTCTTGGCTCATTGCATCCAAGTATTTAATTAATCTCGGTCATGCCCATGACCACGATGATTGCCCAAGCCCCAACCTCTGTCTGAGTGCCTACCATGATCATGGTCATGATCATGTTGGTGATGGGTGTGACTCTCCAATCTATGGTGGTCACCATGCCGGCCATGTCTCGCTGCATAGGCGTTGTAACGTGGGGCATATACACGTTGGTACCAATTATCGCGAACGAAATACACCTGTCTTCCACAAGCACCATAGCGACCGCAGTAACGTGACCATTTCTTCATCTGCCACGATGGCACTCGCAGATACATGGGTTGTTGTACCACAGCCACCTGTGGCTGTTGAATAATGATCGGCTGGGGGTATACGACCTTCGGTGCCGGGTATACATCCCCGACCAAAATTTGTCCGTAAAACCCCGGTTGACCTATACTCACTGCAACCCCGACTTCTGCCTCGGCTGTGGTTGCGCCAATTAAAAGTAATGCACCCACAAATAATTTTTTCATATCTGTTCAGCCTTATTCAAATGAAATTAATCACTACTTGTATACGTATTCTAAGGTCTGGTTGCGCGTTTTAATAGTCTTGCCTGTCTGACGATGAGATCAGAATAGCCCGACACTCGGTTAGCAGTCTTAAAGTTTTCAACACTGTTGTTGCTCGAAACAAAAACCCCGACGCTTGGTCGGGGTTTTGTGATTTCAGCTCAGCTGAAATTATTTGTTCATGACGTACATGGTTACTTCAAAGCCAAAACGCATTTCGGTCGCTGCTGGTTTAGTCCACATCATATTCTCCTAAATTGGGTGTTAATGTATCGGTACAACATATGCACAGTATGCGCTTGCGTTCGATGTGTGGTGAGCGATATTTTACGCGAATCACCCTCATGATTTTCAGCAATCAGCCGCAATCATGTTGTTGCAAATACTGGAATACTGCCTCGGTAAATGCCTGTGGTTGTTCGGCATGCAACCAATGGCCGGCTGGCAATGCCCGGAACTGCGCGCCAGGGACGTGTCTGGCGAGTTCGGTACGGTCATGCGGGTTAACATAGGGACTGTGTTCGCCGTAAATGAACATGGCCGGTTTGGCAAAGGGCATAGGCATGTCAATGGCAGCTTGAAGCTGTGCGTAGTTGTGCTTTAAATAATGCAAGGGAATGCGCCATTGTAATTGCTCGTCGAGTTTATGCAGATTGGTGAGTAAAAACTGGCGCACCATGGGCTCGGCAATGCTGAAGGTCAGTGCCTGATCAACGGCACTGCGGGTGGGCATTTGCGTAAGGTCTAGCGTGAGCATGGCATCTATCAGTGCAGTATGTTCATCTGGATA
>CAYYBN010000158.1:0-5019 GCA_964470225.1 uncultured Methylotenera sp.
GTACGGCCACCGGAAACTGTTCAGGTAAATAGGCGCCCATGGGGGCAAACGTCACCCCCATTAAAAAGAGGGCAGTACTTAAAAACAGCAGGATATGGCCATGGTCGCCCGTTTGCATCCACGGCGCCATCATAAAGCCGAGGGCGATAGCCGCTACACCACCAGTTAACAATACGGTCCGCCGCCCCACCCGGTCAGACCAGGCAGCGGCCAGCGGTGTCGCCAGCGTCATCGCCAGAATGGCCAGACACAACCATTGCAAAAACACCACCCGCGCAATGCCTAACTGCTGGGTGCCATAACTCAGGCAAAAAACAGTGGCCGTGTAAAACAGGTGATAACACACCGCCATGGCCAGCGCCGCCAGCACGATGCGCCGCCAATGCTGGCTCAACAAGGTCAGCAACGGCCAGCGTACCACCTGTTGCGTAGACAATGCCTGCGCAAAAGCGGGCGTTTCGGCCAGCCGTGTGCGTACATATAAACCCACACCCACCAGCAAGGCGCTGGCGATAAATGGCAGCCGCCAGCCCCAAGCCTCGAACTCCGCTTCAGTCATCCAAAGGGTCAGTCCCAAAAATGACAGCGTGGCCAGTAAAAATCCCACCGAGGGCCCCAACTGCGGAAACATGCCATACCAGCCGCGTTTACCGGCGGGCGCATACTCGGTGGCCAGCAAAGCTGCCCCGCCCCACTCGCCGCCCAGGCCTATGCCCTGACCCACCCGCAATAAACACAAACACACTGGCGCCGCTACCCCCCAATCGGCATAGCCAGGCAACAACCCGATCAGCAAGGTTGACAACCCCATCAGCAGTAATGAAGCTGCCAGCGTTGACTTGCGGCCGATCTTGTCACCAAAATGTCCAAACAGCACCGCACCGATGGGGCGGGCGACAAAAGCCAGCCCAAAAGTCAGCAAGGCATTCAGCGACTGCGCCGCAGGCGCGCTGGCCGGAAAAAACACTTCACCAATCACCAGCGCCGCTGCCATGGCATAAATGTAAAAATCATAGAACTCGATGGCGGTGCCAATAAAACTGGCAAACGCGATGCGTGTAACGGGGATGCTGGGAGATAAATGCGTCGTGTGCATGCCAGCATCATAATGCATTCTGCCGAGTGTGCGCGCATATGCGAGGTGTCGATGTATCAAGTAGCGAGCTATTTTTTGCCGAGAATGCAGGTCACAAGCGATTGTAGGACTCGGCTTGTCTACAGGCTGTGACAGGCGATAGGTTGCAATCCACAGGTTTATCTAGAAAAAAGCATATGTTCAGTCACAAATTGACCGCTTGCAAAGCTTGCTTGTTCTGAATCGGCCTGTGATAGAATCGCGTGTTATTTTTTAAGTCCTCGCTGAAAGAGATTGTATGTGGATTAGCAATGCCTACGCGGCCGGTACGCCCGCTAACGACCTGATGAGCTTTTTGCCCATGATCGTGATTTTTGTTCTGTTTTATTTTATGTTGATACGCCCGCAGATGAAGCAGGCCAAACAGCATAAAGCCATGCTGGAAGCATTGAAAGCCGGTGATGAAGTGGCCACTGCCGGTGGTGTGGTCGGTAAAGTGACCAAGGTTGGCGAGGGCTTTATCAGCATTGAAATTGCCACTAACACCGTGGTGCATGTCCAAAAACATACGGTGCAAACCTTGCTGCCAGCTGGCACGCTAAAGTCCATTTAATGACCTGATTGCCTTAACGGCAATTACCCTGCGCGAACAAGAGACGCTTATGAACCGCTACCCTTTATGGAAATACGTGCTGATAGGCACGGTGATACTGATAGGCTTGTTGTACACCATTCCCAACTTTTTTGGTGAATCCCCAGCTGTACAAGTAAGCCCTGCCAAAACTTCCCTGAAAGTGGATCAGGCCTTGCTCAAGCAGGTCGAAGATACGCTGAGGGCGGCCAATATCAAGGTGGATGGTCTGTTTCTTGACGCCAATGGCGTCAAGGTACGCTTTGCCAACACCGACATACAGTTGCAAGCCAAAGACAAACTGGTCTCTAGTTTAGGTAAAGACTACACAGTGGCACTAAACCTGTTGCCACAAACACCAAACTGGTTGCAGGGCATCGGTGCCAAACCCATGTATCTGGGTTTGGACTTGCGTGGTGGTGTGCATTTTATGCTGCAGGTTGACATGAAAGCAGCGCTGGATAAAGCAGCGGAAAGCACTGTGGGTGATTTCCGCTTGGCTTTGCGCCGCGAAAAAATCAATTATTTTGGCATTGAACGTCAGGGTCAGCAGGTACTGGTCAAATTTGATTCTGAGCGTGAGACTGAGAAATCACGGGCACTGTTGGCCAAAGACTACCCCGATCTGACCTATAAAATTAGTGGCAGCGACCAAGCTTACACGCTGACCGCCAGCATGGGTGTGGTGGCACAAAAACGGATTCAGGAGTTCGCCCTGAAACAAAACTTGCAAACCCTGCATAACCGGATTAACGAGCTGGGTGTGGCCGAGCCAATTGTGCAGCAACAAGGCATGGACCGGATTGTGGTGCAATTGCCTGGCGTGCAGGACACGGCCAAGGCCAAAGAGATTCTGGGGCGCACAGCGACACTGGAAATTCGCTTGGTCGATGAAGAAAAATCCAACATGGCGACCTTGTCCAAGGCCGAGCAAGGCCAAGTCCCTTTTGGAGACGAGTTATTCCATGACCGCGATGGACGGCCAGTGCTGGTGAAAAAGAGCGTGGTGCTCACCGGTGACCGCATCACCGATGCCGGCCCGGGTGTTAATGGTCAAAACGGAGCCTCGGTGGTCAACGTTACGCTGGATGGCCGCGGCGCGGGCATATTCAAAAACGTGACGCGTGAAAATGTTGGCAAACGTATGGCCATTTTGCTGATTGAAAAAGGCAGTACTGAGGTCATCACAGCACCGGTCATCAACGAAGAAATTGGTGGTGGCCGTGTGCAGATTTCCGGCATGGCCAATGCGCGCGAGGCCACGGATATTTCCTTGTTGCTGCGTGCCGGGGCACTGGCCGCGCCAATGGAAATTATCGAGGAACGTACGGTCGGCCCCAGCATGGGCGAAGAGAACATTCAACGTGGCGTACATTCCACTCTATGGGGCTTTGCTGCCATCGCCGTCATGATGATGTTGTACTATTTGGTGTTTGGAGGCGTATCGGTACTGGCGTTGGGCGTGAACCTGTTGCTGCTGGTGGCGTTGTTGTCAATGTTACAAGCAACGTTGACCTTGCCTGGCCTGGCCGCGATTGCACTGGCATTGGGGATGGCGATTGACGCCAACGTGCTGATTAACGAACGTATCCGCGAGGAATTGCGCAATGGCAATACGCCTCAAGCCAGCATCCATGCCGGTTATGACCGTGCTTTTGACACTATATTGGACTCCAATGTGACCACGCTGATTGCCGGTCTGGCGCTGTTCATGTTTGGCACTGGCCCGATCAAAGGTTTTGCGGTGGTACATGTATTGGGTATTTTAACTTCAATGTTCAGTGCGGTATTGGTGTCACGTGCGTTGGTTAACCTGCTTTATGGCTACCGTCGCAAGATTGAACGCCTGCCCATTGGTTAAAACCTTACCCTCAGGGTAGATTGCTTAGAGAACAGATCATGGAATTATTCAGAATTAAACAAGACATCCCGTTTATGAGTTACGGGAAATTGACCACCGCCATTTCACTGGTCACCTTTGTACTGGCGATTGTATTCCTAGTCACTCGCGGCCTGAATTACGGCGTCGACTTTACCGGCGGCACCGTGATGGAAGTGCACTACCCGCACAGTGCGAATGTTGAACGCATCCGTCAGGCGGTGGACAGCATAGGCCTTAAGGATGTCACCGTGCAAAACTTCGGCTCCAGTCAGGATGTGCTGATCCGCCTGCCAGTGAAAAAAGAGTGGTCAATTGCCCAATTGTCAGAAAATATTTCCAAAGCCTTGAAGAAAGACGATGCCGCTGCCGAAGTTCGCCGTGTGGAATCGGTGGGCTCACAGGTCGGTGAAGAGTTGTATGAAAACGGTGGCTTGGCCCTATTGCTGGTATGTGCTGGGATCATGGGCTATCTGGCTGTACGCTTTGAGTGGCGCTTTGCTGTGTCGGCCATCATTGCCAACATGCATGATGTAATCATTATTCTTGGCTTCTTTGCCTTTTTTCAGTGGGAATTTAACCTGACAGTACTGGCGGCGATTTTGGCCGTGCTCGGTTACTCGGTCAACGAGTCTGTGGTGGTGTTTGACCGGGTACGCGAAAATTTCAAGAAAATGCGCAAAGCCACAGCCGTGCAAGTCATCGACAACGCCATCACCCGCACCATGTCTCGTACCATCATCACCCACCTGATGACGCAAACCATGGTCTGCTCCATGCTGTTTTTTGGCGGTGAAACCCTGCACAATTTCTCGCTGGCACTGACCATCGGCATTTTGTTCGGTATTTACTCTTCCGTACTGGTGGCTTGCCCGATTGCCATGTGGCTGGGCGTCAACCGTGCCAACCTGATGGGCGACAGCGAGCGCAAACCTAAAGAAGAAGACGCCGCACTGGCACCATAACGCCTGCTGTCTTGATTTTTAGCCACCAGTGGGTACACTGGTGGCTTCTTTACTGAATTCATCCCAATTGGACAATATCCCCTTAGGCTGGCAACTGGCCTTACTGGCACTGCTGCTGTCAATGACGGCATTTTTCTCGATCGCCGAAACCAGTTTAATGTCGCTTAATCGCTACCGTATGCGGCATCTGGCCAAAGCCGGCCACCGCGGTGCCAAGCTAGCCAGCTTGCTGATTGCACACACCGACAAAACGCTGGGAGCCATTTTGCTTGGCAATACCTTGTGTATCGTCGCCTCATCCACGCTGGAAGTGGTCATAGCCAAACGGCTGTTTGGCGAGGGCGATTATGTACTCATGTTGGGTTCGCTGGCCATTACCTTTGCCATTTTGGTGTTTAGTGAAATTTCTCCCAAGGTGATTGCCGCGGCCCATCCCGAAAAACTGGGCTTTGCCAGTAGCTATCTGTTA
>CAYYBN010000159.1:0-4971 GCA_964470225.1 uncultured Methylotenera sp.
AATGGAGGTATTGAAAACCACCTCACCAACGGTATAGCCAGAAGCCCCTATGCTCATGCCCTTAAAAACAGTTCCATCTGCTAATACTAAAATCGCTGGAATTGTTTTTGACACCTTAAGCTCCTTTGTTGTTTGGTACGTGCACACACTGTATATCGCTGCATACAACGGCAATCGCAGAAAGTAGATGTGCAAAACGGGAAAAGCTTTTTGGACTCTTCCCGTTTCAGAATTGCAACATTATAGCCCAACTCGCATCATCGATCAAGGGCAGATACCTGCTTGGTGGCTCAAGGTGCCGCGTCTACCAGCAGCGCCTGGCGCATGAATACCCGTAACCGCGTTTCGTTCACAGGCTTGTGCATCAGCGGAAAGTCGAAAGAACGCGCTTCACGCATGCGCTCTGGCGAAGTATCCCCGGTCACAATCAGGCAAGGCAAGCTTGTTGCAAAATGCTGCATCAGTTGCTGCATGACATGTGCGCCGTTTTCATGATTACGCAGACGGTAGTCGGCAATCAGCATGTCAGGCACCTCGCCCGCATTTAACCAGTGCGCATGCGCCTCGTCATAGCCCTCAAAGGTGTACACCTGACACCCCCATTTGAGTAACAGATGACGCATGCCTTCACGTACCAAGGCATCATCATCGATGACCCACAGTCGCTTGCAAGCAAACTCATTGGCCACTATTTTTTCGCCACGTTCAAATTCCAGCGGCGCCGCCTCATAACCCATCGGAATCACCAATACAAAACTGGAACCCCGACCCGGCACTGAGTGCAGGCTGATTTCGCAGGCAAGTAACTTCGCCAGTCGCCTTACAATCGCCAGCCCCAGCCCTAACCCTTTGTTCTTATCTCGTTCAGGGTTATCTATCTGGAAGTATTCGTTAAAAATTTCCTGCTGATAGCCTTCAGGAATACCCATGCCGGTGTCTTGAACGGTTAACACTACATGACGAGGTGCTTGGTCTTCGGACTGGATATGCCATTGCAGGCTGACTTCTCCGGCTTCGGTGTAGCGTATGGCATTGCTAACAAGATTGCGAATAATGGTTTCCAGCAAGGCCGGGTCGGAGCGTACGATGGTGTCCTGCTCGGGCAAATTAAATTGCAAGCCTTTTTGCTGTGCCTGCGCCACATACTCACCGATAAAGCCATCGACCAGCGTTTTGAGCGAAAACTCGCGCCAATTCGGTTGCAGCATGCCTGCATCCAGACGTGACAAATCAAGCAGGCTGTTAAACAGGCCATGTAACGACGTCATGGAGCGTTGCAAGCCCAGCCATACCTGCGGCTGCCTGACCAGACCCATCTTGGGATTGACACTGGATAAATACAACTGCATGGCATGCAAGGGTTGTCGTAAGTCGTGACTGGCCGCTGCCAGGAAACGTGATTTGTCTGCATCAGCCTTTTCAGCAATGGCTTTTTGTTGCTTGAGTTGTTCAACCAGATCCAGATTTTCAAACAGCAAACGCATGGCCTGACGCGAGTCTTGCTGCTGATTGAGTGCGGCTTTGGTAATGATTAAAAACAGAATCACCATCATACCTCCCAGCGCCACCGAAGCCATAGCATGTTGGCCGAGCAGATAGATTGCACACATCCCCATGGCCGTACAAGTGAAGGCAAAATAAGCTTTAAGGGAGTAAGAAGCGATGACCACGCAGCCAGCGGAGAGCCCAATAATCGCGCCATATAACAACACCGTATGTACGCCGGTGGCGGTGTCAAACAGCCAGACACCCGCCGTGCCCCACACCAGCCCGGAAAATAGCGAGCTCACTACAAAACAGCGCATCCAGAACGCATGGCGTTGCTCAGCATAAGGCTGACGCAGATATTGCCAGGCCAATATGTAACGAATCACCGACACCGACAAGGCCAGCAGCAACCACAGCAGCAACCAGGGCAAGGCCACCTTGTTCATAAAGGTCAAGGTCACTATCACCGGAATAATGGAAATGGTATTGACCACTTGCGGCAGCTTGCGAAACAACAAGTCGGTAGAACGGCGGGCGATTTTCTCATTTAGCGGATCATCTACCGCAGAAGGCCCCCCCATCCATTTGGTAAAACGTCGCATATTAATCTACCAGCCCCAAGCGGCGCGCCTTACACACGGCTTCGGTGCGGTTACGCGCTTCCAGCACTTTAAAAATCAGTTTGATATGGGTTTTGAGGGTGGACTCCTGGATACCCAGTTGCTGGCTGATTAGCTTGTTGGGGTTGCCATCCACCAGCAAGCTCAATATCTGCATCTGGCGGGTGGTCAGTACCGAGGGTTGTTCCAGCAGCGGTTGAGCAATGCGCAGGCCAGATGACAAGGCCTGCGACAATCGTGATTGCAGTGGCGAGTAGACTTCCCCGCCCAGCATGCTGTCTATCGCCGACTTCAGTTCGGCAGCCTGCACCGACTTGGGAATAAACCCGGAGATACCGGTGCGCAGGATGTATTCGAGTTGGGTACGACTTTCATCGGCGGAAATCACGCAAATCGGCAAGCCCGGAAACGATTGTTGCAGCATTTTGATAGAGTAAATGCCCTGCATGCCAGGCATGTGCCAATCCAGAAACAGCAAATCAACAGTGGCAATCTCGGCATGCGATAACAGGGTCTTGAAGTCGTGGGTATAGGCACAGTGGGCACCTGGATATAGCTGGCCTATCAGCAAGGCAAAACCATTGGCAAACAATGCATGATCATCGGCAATCAAAAAACGCATCCCTGAGCCCTCCGTATTGTTATTTTTGGTTGCAGACCTGGCTGGTCTGCATTTCTTTGTGCGCTGCGATTAATGGTTCTTATCAAATATCTGCTTTTGGCGAGCATCGTACAAAGCAGGTGTATGGTGCACGAGCCATCAAGGGTTGTTAACTCCCCCTTTTGGTTGAAGGCCCGTCAGCAGTCTTTATCACCCATATTAGTATGCGCGTCATGGTTTCAGAAATGGCTGCTAAAACAGCTGCCGTAAAAAAACCGGGCAACCCCGGTTTTTGTAATTTTGGTTTATTTTGCAAAACCCAGCACATCCTGCATATCGTATAAACCCGCGTCTTGCTGATCTAGATATTTCGCTGCACGCAGCGCCCCCAATGCAAAGGTGGCTCGGCTAGAAGCCTTATGTGTCAGTTCTACACGTTCACCCACTCCGGCCAGTACCACGGTATGGTCACCAACCACATCCCCACCGCGCAAAGTAGCAAACCCGATGGTACCGGCAATACGTTCACCGGTCACACCTTCTCTAGCATACACGGCACAGTCCGTGAGTGCTTTGTCTATGCCCTTGGCTGCGGCCTCACCCAACCGCAAGGCAGTACCTGATGGCGCGTCTACCTTATGGCGATGATGCATCTCGACCACCTCAATATCATAGCCCTGACTCAAGACGCGAGCGGCCTGCTCAACCAGATTAATCAGTAGCGTTACTCCCACACTCATGTTAGGCGCAAACACAATACCTATCTGGCTGGAAGCTGACTGGATGCTTGCTTTTTCGGCTTCGCTAAAGCCTGTGGTGCCAATCACCAGCCTGACACCCGCTGCCAAGCAGGCCTGCAAGTACTGCATACTGGCTTCGGGGCGAGTAAAGTCAATGAATACATCAGCACCCGCCAAACTGGCGGCCACATCGGCACTTATCCGCACCCCGGTTTGGCGCCCGAAGGATTCGCCAGCATCGCGTCCAATCAATTCACTTCCGGCACGGTCCAATGCGCCATGCAACTGTAAGGCAGGGTCGGCAAAAATACCTTCCAACAAGGCCTGACCCATGCGTCCGGATACCCCGGCAATGACTACTTTCTATCCCATAACTTTCTAAATATTACCTAGTGAACGATTAAAAACCGATTTGTTCCAGCGTACCGTCCAGATGCTCGGCCGTGCCTTCTGGTGCAGTCACACTGCGCTTGGGGGCAGGCAGATTGGCATCACTCGCAGTGGTTTCACGCACAATCAGCCAGGCTTGCTGCGTCGCATCCAGGCGCAAGGTCAGGCGTTTGACCATTTCATCGCGGTATACCTTGGAACTGTATTTCTGACTAAACGTTGCGGTGGCTTGAGTGCCGTTGCGTTGTACGTTGACCGGACCAATATCCAGTGCAATCGCGCCCTGTTTAGGCGACAGGCGCAACTTGCGCTGGGCCTCCCAAGCTTGCTTGTTAGGCAAACCTTCTGGGGTGAAATCCTGGGCGTAGGCCGCCAGATAGTTGGATAAGGCTTTGCTACGCCAAGCTTGCGCCCAGGCTTGGACAGCGGCAATCACGGCAGCATCATTGTCTAATCCCTGCGTTACCGCAGCCGTCGGGGCAGCGGCCACAGACGATTGCGCCATTGTACTCACAGCAACTACGGCAGTGGCCGCAGTCAATGGTGCCGTCGTCTCACGGGTAATTAACCAGACTTTTTGTGACGGCTCATAACGCAATTGCAAGGTTTTTTGCAACACATCACGGAATGACTTGGCTGCATAACGCTGTTCAAAGCGCACGGTCGCTTGCGTACCCTGACGCTCAACTGCCATGTTACGCAATTCCAGTTGAATATCACCCTGCTTGTCAGACAAACGCAACTTACGTTGGCCTTCCCAGACCTTTTTGCTTGGCAGGCCTTGTGGCACAAAGTCTGCGGCATAAGCGGCCAGATAAGTGTTCAATTGTTTGTTGCGCCATGCACTGGCCCAATGATCAACCGCGGCTTGTACGGCCACATCATTCAGGTTAGGGTCTGTTGTCGCAGTATTTGTAGCAACGGTAGCTGGCGGCATGGGTTGGTTAGCGGCCACTTCAGATTTAGACGATGGCACTTCAGGCGTCGCAACTACTGGTGCAGCCGCTGGTACAGGCTGTGTCGCAGGTTCGGAGGTAACTACGGCAACTGCAGCGGTAGTGGCAGCGGCAGGTACTGCGGCTATTACAGTGGCTGCAGGTTCTGCTTTTGGCGGAGTAGTCTCAGGCGCCTT
>CAYYBN010000160.1:0-4956 GCA_964470225.1 uncultured Methylotenera sp.
ATGCGATTGTGTATTCCTCCGCAATCCTAAACCATGCTAGCTTACTTACCTGTGATCCTCATTTTGCAAACTTGCCCAACGTGATTTATATTCAAAAAATCAAATAATTTAAGCTAGGCGGTTTGAAGTTCCGAATAAAAATTTTTTTAAATTTATTAATAATCAATGTGTTAGTTTAATTTTACACTGACCCCAATAATCTCTGGCTGATACGGTTGCCTGCGAAAATCTATCGAGACTGACCCTATCGATTTTTAATTGAATCTTAAATACTCTTGAGAAGGCCGAGATAATGAGCATCATCTATAACTTTGATATGAGTAAAGCTATATCGCATTTCAAATTGATGCCGAAAGAAATACAAGTAAGCGCAGAGGTTAATGTTGTTGATGTGATTTACCAGTCATTTGTTGTTTCAGGTGATCAAGACTATTTGGCAGCTCGTTTTATGGCAATCAACGGATTGCATCGTGCCTTTTACTGGGCAGCTGCACAGGCTGTCGAGAAGTACTTTAAAGCTTTTCTTTTGATGAATGGCATCAATGTACAAGAATACAAAAAACATCCAATAAATAAATTATTTGAAGCTTGCCAAGCTATTGATTTATCAATTTCAAGGCTGGATATATCCCCCAGCATTTGCATTCCCATCAATTCATCTTTTAAGGAGCATATTCGGCAATTTACCGTATCTCAGTTACTAAAGGATATTGAAACGTATGGTTCTGCTGATAATAGATACAATCTTCTCGGGATAGATTTTAATACTGGTCATTTGTTGGCTTTAGATGCTTTTATATTCAAATTTAGAGCGTTGATAGGCGTTGACCCTATTGAGCAAAGTTTCAGCAATTTAGGTTTAGATGTTTTAACCACTTTCGAGAAGTACAATCCTTGGTTCTATCCTGATGTCAGGATGATTGAACTACCTCATCAAGAATTTCCAATCACGAAACATATTAATGTTACCAAATATGAGATTTTAGAGAAGAATGCGAAAAATCCAGCTTATCGTTTGGCTTTGGTATGGTTAAGGCAGCACATGAAGTTGCCAAAGTCTGGCGCTTAACTCTCAAGTACTTAGATCAAAACTGTGAATTTCTCAATATTCAAGCGAGGGGTTGAGTTGTTCAATCAAACTTCTTAATTGCTTAACTCTTGATGCATGATTACTCCTCAATTTGACATCACTTTATTTAAAGTGATAGCATTTTGGGTATGCAAATAAGGAGCACGCGATGGCAGCCGTGACTATTAGAAACCTACCAGAAGAAACGCATCGGGCGATTAAAGCGCGGGCGAAGCAGCATGGTCGCAGCACTGAGGCTGAGATTCGTCATATTCTGGATGAGGCGACCCGTCCGCAAAACAGGGTTAAATTGGGGACTGAGTTGGCCAACTTTGCTAGACAGTTTGGCGGTGTTGATGTGGATTTTAATCGTTCGCCATCGCCGATTGAGCCTGCTGACTTTAGTTAAAGCTGATGTTTAAATGTAATGGTTAAACACTACGATGAACCCTGCTTATGATTATTCTGGATACCAATGTGATCTCCGAGCCGATGAAAACCGGGCCGAACCTGGCGGTTTTGGAACCACATGTGTTTTACAACGAGGACATTGTGGATGCACAATCGGTAGAATCGCTTTTTGTCACATCCATTAGCTTGGCCGAGTTGTATGTTGGGCTGGAAATGCTGCCTGATGGCAAACGCAAATCGGGGTTGATTCAGCATTTAAATGGCTTGATCGCGCAATTGTTTTCTGGGCGGATATTGTCTTTTGACCATGCTGCGGCGCTAAGCTACGCTGCATTAATGTCGCGTGCCAGCCAAGCCGGGCATGTGCTTTCTATGGGTGATGGGCAAATTGCGGCGATTGCTGAAACACATCAATTTGTCGTCGCCAGCCGTGATACCAAACCGTTTATCGCTGCGGGGGTACAGGTGATTAATCCTTGGGAATGGCCAACCGCCTGAACGATAATACCCTACACCCTAACCCGCTAACACTTATTGTTTTATCAGCAATCCCACCAGCTTATGCACCAACGGTGCCACCACCATAATGGTGGGGAAAGCGATAACAAACGCAAATGACCAGGCTTTTAACCACAGGTGTATCAGGTTGTGGCTAAACCCGAGGTTAAAGCTGCTGATGGCAAATGACATCAGGCCAGACATGAAGAGCGCCATCAAAAAAGCGAACACGATAGGTTGATATTTGCGTTGTATCATCGCTGACTCCTTACTAAAAAATCACTACAAAACCTAGCGCACGCCACCGGCAATGGTCAGGGTTTCGCCGGTTATCCATGCGGCTTCGTCTGAGGCAAAAAAGGCGACGGCTGGGGCAATGTCGTTGGGTTGTCCGATGCGGCCCAATGGCGTTACAGCTTCTACATTGCTGCGGTTTTGGATAAAGCCGGTGTCGTGCAGGCCTTCGGTTTCGACCATGCCGGGGTTAATGGCGTTGACACGTATGCCTTTGGGGGCGAGTTCGCTGGCCAGTGAGCGGGTAATCGCATCTACCGCGCCTTTGGTGCCGCTGTAGGCCGACAAACCGGCCATCGCATGCGAGCTGACCACCGAACTGATATTGACCACGCTGCCACCGGCAGGGTTAAAGTGCGCGAGGGCGGCTTTGGTGGTGAGCAACAAACCCAGCACGTTGAGATCATATTGTTTGCGTGCGCTGGCTTCGTCGAGGTCGGCCACTGGCGCTGGAATATAAATACCGGCGTTATTGACCAGAATATCCACGGCACCAAAGGCATGTTTGGTCGCGCTAAACAAGCGGGTCACATCTTCGGCTTTGGAGACATCGGCCTGCACGGCCACGGCTTTGCCACCCTGATGCAAAATATCGGCCACCACTTGCTCGGCGGCAGATTTGCTGGAAGCGTAGTTGACCACCACAGATGCGCCTTCTGCGGCCAGACGTTTGGCAATGGCAGCGCCGATGCCTTTGGATGCGCCGGTAACGACGGCGACTTTGTTGGTGTAGCGTTGTTGCATGGTAGGGCTCCTTGTTTAAATGGTTGTCTGTATTGCTGGTGCCAGTATATTGTTCTGTTTTTAATAGATAAATAAGGTAATATTGAAAATACTGTATAAATTTATTGGACAATAGCCGTGGATAGATTTGATACCATGCGCGCGTTTACGCGTGTCGTTGAGCTCAACAGTTTTACCCGTGCCGCGCACTCGCTGAACTTGCCCAAAGCCACGGTCTCGGCACAGGTTCAAATGTTGGAGAAACGCTTGGGCGTGAAACTGCTGCACCGCACCACGCGACAGGTGACGGCTACTACTGAAGGCGCGGTGTACTACGAGCGTGCGTTAAGTCTGTTGCAAAGTCTGGATGAAACCGAAGCCGCGTTGATTCAATCGCGACTGGCGCACAAGGGTAGGCTGCGCGTGGAAGTCTCACCGACGCTGGCCAAAGAAATTATTCTGCCTGCACTGAATGACTTTTTGCGCCGTTACCCGGAAATCAGCTTTGAACTGGGCAGCACTGATCGCACGGTAGACTTGCTGGAAGAAGGCGTGGATTGCGCCATCCGTGGTGGCATGCCCATAGACGAGGCACTGGTGGCGAAAAAGTTGATTGAAACCAGCCGCATTACCTGCGCCTCACCCACCTATCTGGAACAACACGGCACGCCTGCCACGCTAGAGGCGCTGACCCAGCATGCAGTGGTGAATTTTCAATCACCCAGAACCGGCAAAATCCTGCCATTTAGCTACCGGCAAAACGGCCAAAGCCTGAGCATTTACGGCCAGCGCAAACTGGTAGCCAACGAGATTGATGCGTGCCTGACGGCAGCACTGGCGCATATCGGCATCGTGCAACTGCCCTATTTTGCCGCGCGCAGGCATATTGAAAACGGCAGCCTGCTGCGCATACTGCCAGACTACCCGGCCGAAACCACCCCAATTTACGTGGTGTATTTGCAAAACAAGCACCTGTCAGCGAACGTGCGCGCCTTTGTCGATTGGGTGAGCCAGTTATTTGCCGAAGAGCATCAACGTTATTTGGCGTGTTGCCCCGCCCAGACATGAAACCGCGCATGCATGCACTCCCCACAATGAATAAATTGGTTTACAGTCCGATATAGCATTACACTTTCTCAAACCCGCACACATCTATGGCTATCATTAACGGAGATTCCACTGCGAATACGCTCACCGGCACCTTGTCGGCGGATAGCGTCTATGGCTTTGCGGGTAACGACACCTTGATAGGTGGCAATGGTGCAGACTTGCTCAATGGTGGCGAGGGGGATGACACGCTACATGGCTATGCCTTTGTAGATAACGGCAGCGGTGTTTTCGTGGCCTCTGATGATGGCGCTGGTGACCGTTTATTTGGTGAGGCTGGCAGTGATTTTCTGGATGGTGGTGCAGGCAGCGATGTGCTGGATGGTGGCGCTGATGACGATACCCTGCTTGGAGGCATAGGCCTCGATAAACTGTACGGCGGCACCGGCTGGGACACGTTATACGGTGGCGCGGGGAATGATGTACTGGAAGGAAACGCCGGTTTCGATAAATTATATGGCGATGCCGGGGCTGATGCACTTTCGGGAGGAGACGGTCAGGACACGCTGGTTGGCGGCGATGGTGCCGATACGCTTGATGGCGGTGACGGCAACGACATTTTGCAGGGCTTTGCTTTTGTCGATGATGGCAGCGGCAACTTTGTGGTTGCAGATGATGGCGCACATGATGTGTTGATGGACGGTGCCGGTGACGACTTTCTCGATGGGGGCGCAGGCAACGATACCCTAGGAGGTGGCGCCGACAATGACACTTTACATGGCGGCCAAGGCGCAGATGTGCTTCAAGGCGGCAATGGCACCGATACCTTGCTGGGCGGTAACGGCGCCGACACCCTGAACGGCGGTGATGGCGATGACAGTTTGCAAGGCTTTGACTTTGTCGATAATGGCAGT
>CAYYBN010000161.1:0-4899 GCA_964470225.1 uncultured Methylotenera sp.
ATGCAAATTCAACTGACAGGAACCATCAATTTGCAAGCAACGGATTTTATGCTGGCATAAAGTGATTGTAACCATGTGAAGTTCGCGCAACATCGAGAACACCAGAAGCAAAGCTTCTGGTGTTTTATTATGAAAAATCTGCAAGCAACTCTTTTACCATCGCCATCTTGTGGGCGAGATTGCCGATTTGCACTGTCATGCGTAACTTGTCCGGTCCGTTCATGCGGCAGCGTTTATCGCGTTGTAACAAACTGATCAGCTTCATGGGGTCAAGGTCGGCTTTGACGTTGAACTGTAGCTGTATGGCTGCGTCAGATGCATCAACTTTGATAATCCCCAGTGGTTTGGCAGCAATACGCAGACGGTGGCAAGCGATCAGCGCTTCGCCGGGTTCGGGCAACAGGCCAAAACGGTCTATCAGTTCTTCTTGCATGGCGTCGAGCGCGTCATCATCTTCACAGTTGGCCAATCGCTTATAAATCACCAGCCGTTCATGCACATCTGGGCAGTAGTTGTTGGGTAACAGGGCCGGGGTATGCAGGTTGATTTCGGTGGTGACGCCTAGCGGCGCATCGAGGTCAGGCTCTTTACCAGCTTTGAGTTGTTTGACGGCGTGATTGAGCATTTCTGAATACAGGTTAAAGCCGATTTCCTGCATCTCGCCGCTCTGGCTATCGCCCAGCAATTCACCGGCACCGCGGATTTCCAGGTCATGCATGGCGAGGTGAAAGCCTGCACCCAGGTCTTCCAGTAACTGAATGGCATCCAGTCGCTTTTGCGCCTGTGGCGTGATGGTGCGGTGCGGGTCGGTGAGCAGGTAGGTGTAGGCCTGATGGTGGCTGCGGCCAACGCGACCACGTAGCTGGTGCAGTTGCGCCAGACCAAACATATCGGCCTTGTTGATAATCATGGTGTTAGCGGTAGGCACGTCAATACCGGTTTCGACGATGGTGGTGCAGAGTAGCAGATTGGCGCGTTGCTGATAAAAGTCACGCATCACGTGTTCCAGCTCACGTTCACGCAACTGGCCGTGGCCGATGGCGATACGTGCTTCAGGCACGATTTTTTCCAGTTTTTCTTTCATGACGTAGATGGTGTCCACCTCGTTATGCAGAAAATATACTTGGCCACCGCGTTTGAATTCCCGCATCACCGCTTCGCGGATAATGCCGTCCGAATATGGCGTATGGAAGGTTTTAATCGCCAGCCGTTTTTGTGGCGGCGTGGAAATGACCGAGAACTCGCGCAGGCCTTCCATGGCCATGCTCAAGGTGCGTGGAATCGGCGTGGCTGTTAAGGTCAACACATCCACCTCGGCGCGAAGCGCTTTCATCTGTTCTTTCTGCCGCACACCAAAGCGGTGTTCTTCATCCAGAATCGCCAGTCCCAGATTCTTGAATTTAACATCTTTCTGAATCAGGCGGTGCGTACCGATGATAATATCGATGCTGCCATCAGCCAGTCCTTTGAGGGCTTCGGCCTGTTCTTTAGCGGTTCTGAAACGTGAAATTTCGGCGATTTTAATTGGCCATTCGGCAAAGCGGTCGCAGAAGTTTTGGTAATGCTGCTCGGCCAACAAGGTGGTCGGCACTAGTACTGCGACCTGACGCCCCCCCATGACAGCTACAAACGCGGCACGCAGCGCGACCTCGGTTTTACCAAAGCCGACATCACCGCACACCAGTCTGTCCATCGGTCTGCCGGACTGCATATCACGGATGACTGCTTCAATCGCTTCATGCTGGTCTGGCGTTTCCTCAAACGGAAAACCTTCGCAGAACGCTTCATAGTCATGCAGGCCCAGCGTAAACGCATGGCCTTTACGTGCGGCGCGCTGGGCGTACAGGTTCAATAGCTCTGCCGCCGTATCGCGGATTTGTTTGAGGGCTTTTTTCTTGGCTTTTTCCCACTGGCCACTGCCCAAGCGGTGTAACGGTGCGCTTTCGGGCGGGCCGCCGGAGTAGCGCGAAATCAGAAACAATTGCGAGACGGGGACGTAGAGCTTGTCTTCACCAAAATACTCAATCAGCAATAGCTCGGTTTCACCTTCGCCAAAATCAATATTGACCAAACCCTTGTAGCGCCCTACCCCGTGCTGCTCGTGCACCACTGGATCATCCAGCCGCAGTTCTGATAAGTCCTTGAGCATGCCTTCGGCATTGCGGGCTTTTTCCTGGTTGCGGCGGCGTTGCTGGCGCACCGTGCTGGCATACAACTCGGCCTCGGTAATGACTGCCAAACCTTTATCCACAAAGCCCTGATGCAAGGGTGCCACACCCAACATCACAGCCTCATTGGCTTGAGCAAACCCGGCCCAGTCGTCAGCCAAAGCGACCGTGAGTCCATTATCAGCAAAGAGCTGGGCGATGGTTTCGCGGCGACCCAGACTTTCGGCGGCAATCAGAACACGGCCATCAAACTGTTGGATAAACGTCTGCAATTTGTACAACGGCTGTTCGGCTCGGCGGTCTACATCGACGGCAGGCAGTGTTTTAGCCTCCGCTAATTGTTGCGTGACCAATTGTTGGCTAACCAAAGCAAAGTCATGCGTACGCTTGAAAAACGCATCGGCTTTTTGCAGCAGGGTTTCGGGGCGCAGAATCGGTTTTTCGGCATCATGCGCCATTAACCGGTAACGGCTGCTGGCATCGGCCCAAAAGGTTTGCGCCGCTTTATCAAGGTCGCCATGCAGGCAGAGCACGGTGTTGGCGGGCAGGTAATCAAACAGGCTGGCGGTGCTGTCAAAAAACAGTGGCAGATACCATTCCACGCCGCCGCTGGGCGTGCCTTTGCTGACATCTTTGTAGATTTTGGCGCGTTGCGGGTCGCCTTCAAAATATTCCCGAAACTGGCTGCGGAAGCGGGTAATCGCCGCCTCGTCCATGGGGAACTCACGCGCAGGCAGCATACGAATTTCTGGCACCGGATACACGCTGCGCTGGGTATCAATATCAAAAGTGCGTATGGTTTCAATTTCGTCATCAAACAGGTCAATTCGATACGGAAAAGCGCTGCCCATGGGATATAAATCCACCAGCCCGCCACGCACGCTAAACTCGCCCGGCGCCATCACTTGGCTGACATGGTGATAGCCCGCCTGCGCACATTGGTTGCGCAAAGCATCCACATCCAGCCGCTGCCCTTTTTTCAGCATAAAGGTGTGGGCGGCCAGATAAGCAACCGGTGGCAAACGCAGCAAAGCGGTAGAGACTGGCACAATCACCACCGCACTCTGGTTCTGGCTGAGTTGGTACAAAGTCGCCAGCCGCTCGGAAATCAAGTCGGGGTGCGGTGAAAATACGTCGTATGGCAAGGTTTCCCAGTCCGGCAGCAAATGCACGGCAATGTCCTTGCCGAAATAGGGAATTTCGTCCATCAGCCGTTGTGCCTCAAAGGCATTGGCGGTGAGTATTACCAGCGGCGCCTGTTTGGCGGCCAAGACTTGTGCCAACTCGGCCAAGGCGCGGCTGTCCAGTCCAGAAGAAGAAAAATGTTGTCGGAGTGGATGACCAACAAGGGGGGAAATAGCTGACATAAAATGCGTGAAAATCAGTCGCGTGGATTAAGCAATAAATGATGGGTAACAGTTGGCGATTGCGCCGAGTTTGCTATTATAGCTGCAAGCGAGATATCCACACATGCTGCACGGAGATTAACCATGAACGATAAACAAGCCGTCGCACTCGAAGCCGTCAATTATATTGAAGACGATATGATAGTCGGATTGGGGACAGGTTCCACGGCCAACTACTTTATTGAGGCATTGGCGGCACGCCAGCAACAAGGGCTGCGGGTCAGTACGGTGGCCAGCTCACCTATCAGCATGATTAAGGCGCAGAGCGCCGGGCTCAAAGTGTTATCACTAAGCCAGCTGAGTCGTATTGATGTGTACGTCGATGGTGCCGATGAAATCACACCTGACCACTGTTTGCTCAAAGGGCGCGGTTACGATTTGGTGATGGAAAAACTGCTGGCCAATGCTGCCGGACAATTTATTGTGGTCGCCGACAAAAGCAAGTTGGTGACACGCATCGGCCAACACTTCCCGATTCCCATTGAAGTCATGCCGTTTGCCTGGCAAGCGGCCAAACGCAGCCTGGAATCTGCGGGCGGTGTAGGTGACTTGCGGCCCAATGTGGCCAAAGACGGCCTGTGCATAACCAGTCACGGTAGCCTGGTGCTGGACATGCGCTTTGACCCGGCACTGGATGCGCATCAACTAAACGCACTGATTAACAACATCCCCGGCGTGGTTGAGCACGGCATTTTTGCCAAGCTGACCAGCAAGGTGTTGATTGCCGACCAAGGAAAAGTGAGTTTGCTCGGCTAAGCGACATGCCGCGTTTTCGCATGCCAGCGTTGCGACCTTCGCGCGCCCAGGGTCGACGGCTGCTAGGTACCGGGCTAGGCTGGCTGGTGGTTTCCTCATTGGTCAGCATGCTCTGGCTTTGGAATGAGGCACTACCCGGGCTGCAAGCGCATAAAAAAGTCGCTGATCCCTTTACCATTCGTTTTGTCACCATCCACAGTCCCAGCACCTATTATCTAGATAGCCAGAACAACTATGCCGGCTTGGAATATGACCTCGCCAAAGCCTTTGTTGATTACCTGGGGCCGCGCTACAAGCTGGAATTCATCGTCGTAGACAGTTTTCACAAGGTGCTACCAACCTTGATGCGGGGTGACGCTGACATTGCTGCGGCCAACATCAGCATTACCGATGGTCATAAGCGTTTGGTCCGGTTTGGCCCCAGTTACAAACAGCAACAGGCCATGCTGGTGTTTAACAAGGAGCGCAACAAAGAACCGAACAATGTCAACGACCTGTTGCCCAAACTGACGGTAATTCCCAAAGGCACCAGCTACGAAGAACACCTGCGCGAGCTACAAGCGCAAACA
>CAYYBN010000162.1:0-898 GCA_964470225.1 uncultured Methylotenera sp.
CTTCTACGTCAGCCTTATCAAAACCAAACTCCAGGCGCTCTACCAAGCGGCGTCGCTTGTTTTGCTGAATCATCAACATTCCTGCCGCGATGATGACAACCATGAATAACAGGAGAAGAAACATGACGTTAGTCCTGGGTCAATACAGAGGCGTTCTCTTGTGAGGCACGATTAAAGTCTGCATCGTTGGCATTTAAGGAAGCATCGACATTCAATGCCGCAATCTGTGCCCATGATGGCCATGCAATACCGACTACCGTGGCATAGCCCAAATATGCGGCAACAAGTAATATCCCCCATATGCATGACAGTGCCAGACTGGTGACATAGCCAGTTTGCATCTGCCAGCCAAGAATGAGCAACATCAGAACCATGGCTACACCTAAATCAAGCCAGATCAGTTGCGATACACCCGACAACTGCGAAACATAATGGTAGGCAGCCATTATGAGTATCAGGGTGACACTGGCAATTAAACAACGCGTAAGCGTAACCTCAGGCATTCTCAATAACTTGGCTGCAAGCAACAGTGTTGCTGGCGAGATAAAAATAGCAAACAAACAGAGGGTGAACAGTGTCAGCGCGTTCATTTGTGTATGTCAAAATAAACTATGTTCAACATCAACACCACGTTCGCGCATCAGTTTGAGTACATTAGGCACGATACCCGTTGAACGCATGACCATTTCATCCCCCTCACGTTTGGTGACAAAAATATCCTGCATCAATACTGTACCTTCTTCTAGGCCTGTAATTTCTGTAATGTTGGCAACCCGGCGGCTGCCATCCGCAAAACGATTAACATGCACAATCAAGTGAACAGCAGAGGCAATTTGTTCTCGCAACACGCGCTGAGGCAAGTCGAGTTCCGCCATCAACATCATGGTTTCTAAGCGTG
>CAYYBN010000162.1:908-4882 GCA_964470225.1 uncultured Methylotenera sp.
AGTGTAATGTCGCCAATGAACCATCGTGGCCGGTGTTCATGGCTTGGAGCATGTCTAGTGCTTCTGAGCCGCGCACCTCACCAACCACAATGCGGTCTGGTCGCATTCGCAATGAGTTTTTCACTAAGTCACGTATGTTGACAGCACCCAAACCTTCAGTGTTGGCAGGTCTGGCCTCAAGCTGTACGACATGCCGCTGATTAAGCTGTAACTCAGACGTATCCTCAATCACGACAATTCTTTCACCATCCCCTATGTATTGCGAGAGACAGTTCAGCATAGTGGTTTTACCCGAACCCGTACCACCAGAAACGACGATATTGAGTTGTGCTTGCACGGCATACTTCAAGAACTCAGCAGCTTCATAGGTCATGGAGCCGCCAGCCACCAGCTCATTCACGTCCAGGATATTCCGCATGAAACGACGTATGGACATGGTGGGCCCGCGAATGGCCAAAGGCGGAATAATGACATTCACACGGCTACCATCGGCCAGACGCGCATCTGCCATCGGCGATGACTCATCCACCCGACGCCCCACCCGCGACAAAATACGTTCTATAGTGAGCATCAAGTGATCATCATCGTGGAAATGAATGTCGGTCAGCTCTAGCAAACCATGTTTTTCCACGTAAATCTGGTGGGCGCCATTTACCAAAATATCCGAGATGGTGCGATCCGTCATCAGCGGAGAGAGGGGGCCAAGCCCCATCACTTCGTACATCAGATCTTCCACCAGACGATTACGCTCGTTTCGGCTGAGCGGCAGGGTCTCCTGCTCTAGCGAAGTATTAACGTAGTCTTTAACCGCAGCTTCAATCTGTTCAAGTGAAGCCACACTGACCGCCTGTGGATTCAATACATCAATCAGGCCTTTATGCAGGCGATGGCGAATTTCAGAGTAAGAAGAGGCCGTTGTTGGTGGCGCCGCCTTGTTGGCCATCAGGTTTGATTCTATGGGGGTTTGACCCAGGGCAGACAAACGCTCCGAAAGTAAAGTGAACTGATTGGTTTCATGTTTTCTCAGTTCGGAGCGCAAATTTTGTGCAACGTCATCAACCATGATCAAATATCCATCCAGTTTCTAAATTGACGCCAGAGTTTATCAACAGGGGTCTCGATTTCCTGCGGCGGCAACTCTGTACCAGCCACTTTAGCCACCAATGTGCTGATGGCATCTGAAATTTTTCGATCAGGAAACATCTGTGAGTAAGGCTTGCCGGTATTGGTGGCAATCGTCGCATGCACATCGTAAGGAATAATTTGCTCTATGGGCCATCCTAATACTTCAGCGCATAAATCTGGTGAAATATTGCCCTCAAAATTGGTAAACCGGTTGATCACCACCCGTATACGACTCTCTCCATATCCCGCCTGCTGCAAAATATCCAGATTGTGTTTGGCACTGCGCAAAGAAGGAACAACGGCTTCAGTGACCAATAAAATCTGGTCACATAAGTCCATCAACGACAGATTCAAACTGGATAAGAGTGGAAAAGTATCCACCACAGTCCATTGAAAAGTGCCTTTAGAAACCAACAGGATTTTGGATAACTGATCCTCGGTATAATCTACGCCTAGCGGGTCGTTGGTATTGTGCGCCAGTACATTGACCCCGCTATCGACGTGGAGCGTCATGAAATCACGCAGCAATTGACTGTCTAGACGTTTATATTCGGCAACTGCATCTTTCAGCCACCGTTGCGGGCGTAAATCGAGCATGGGCGCGACATTGGGCGCCTGGATATTGGCGTCAATCAAAGCCACATTATCATTACCAAATAATTGACTTAAACCCACGGCCAAATTACAAGAGAGCGAGGTTTTACCAACGCCGCCTTTACTCGAAAAACACATGATAGATTTTCCGGTACGGGCAGGCTGTACTATGGCCTCCTCACTTTGCAAGGCCATGGCTTTTTCGATAATGGCAAATACCTCATCATCGAGCACAGGTTGAGGCAAGATTTCTCTGGCGCCGGTTCGAATTGCACGAACAATCAAATCTGAACTCATTTTATCTGCACTTACCGCCACAACACGGTTTTTGACCTGCGACAAGGTCTCCAATGTCAACATACCTGCTTCGTGATTGCGGGTAAGATCGAGAAAAATGAGTTGAGCCTCAAACTGCACAGCCAAATCAATGCCTTGCCCCATGGTTTCAGCTGTGCGGATACTGACCGTAGTTTTACTGAAACGAAGGCTGGCCGCTTGCACCTGCTGCCTAAACACCTGATGCGCACTAATAATCAAAATGCGCATTACGGTGACTCCTCGCTACTCAAAGGCTTCGCTTCTGAATGCTGTGCAATGTAGGCTTCAAGCTCTTGTTTGGTAGCTGAGATTTTCTCGTAGGGGGCCACCTTAATCGCTTGCGCATAGGCATTGACTGCACGATTGTATAACTCAAGTTTAGCCATAATACGTGCGGTCAACAGCTTGTTTTCATAATTGCCAGGGTCAAGTTGCGCAGACAATATGCTTGGTTGCAGGGCTTCGGCAGGCTCATTCATGCGCACAGCAGATTCCGCAATCAAATGATGCCAAGTCGCCACGTTGGGTTCAAAATTCGACAATATTTTATAAAACTCTTTTGCCTTGGCAAAATCGTGACTGGCAAACGCACAATCTGCAATCAATTTTTGTGCTTTTGGTACCAAGGATGAGTCTTTGCTTTTCGCCAATTCCGGTAGCCCATTCTCAATTTTCTTAATGATGGCAGGACATCTTTCCATGGCCATGGCAGGATTACTCTTTAGTTGCTTTACCTCAGGCTTGTACTTTTCCAAAAGATTTTCAGAAACAGCGGTCCCCCAGTTTTTGCTAAATGTAATCACAAAAAAAATCACAAGGACTACAACGCTGCCTAATAGCAATTTCTGTTTTTTTATCATGAGAAGACTGAAGCGATTATTACTACTTTAGTTGATAGAATGGTTCATTAAACACATCACCAGGCCTTAAATGACCATGTGGCAAGTATAAATGTTTATCTAAAGCGTTAATGTAATAAATATCACTACTTCTTGAAATATAAATTTGATCCTCGACTAATGAAGTGGTGACTAATAATTCATTGTTGGGTGCTACGTTCATCAGCGCACCATCCAATGCGGCACCACTGGCCAACGTGAACGCATCTTGCCCTAACAGACTGTTTATCCCGCGCAATACCAATAAACCAGAAGCCAAAGAAGTGAATTTCACTTCCTCGGTGAGAATGGTGGAGCGTAAACTGTTATATTCAACCAACTGCAACTTATAGTTAAATACACGGCTGCCGTTTTGCTGAGTGCTTACTGCAACACCATGCTTCACCAAGCTGGTAATCAAAAAGTCATTAAAGGCTCTTGAAAAAGGCGAAGGTTTATTTTGGCAGTAAATAAATACTGGACGTTTTTTTTGTGGACTCTTTTTCAAGGTCTCCATCAACTGGGTTGACATGTCCTCTGCCACAGTTCGCCAATGAGTAGAAGCTTGAAGTTGCTTTTGATTCTCCTCAATGCGAATATTTTCAGGCCTCGGCGCTGCCGGTAGATTTTGGACATGCTGACAGCCGGCCAAACTAAGACTCAAACTAAGGTAGCACAGCCAGTGTGTCATGGTGCGTTGGTTGTTGACATTCATTACAGCATCCTTATTTCAACTTTATTTTAACCTTTAACCAGTGGATTCGTGATGACACTCGGATTGGTGATGGGCCGATAGATTCTGCCTGGCACAGGTTTTGGTTTGATTAGAAATTGATTGGGATGACCTAACTTCACTGCAGGTGCATTAAACAAGGACACCGGCGCTATCGACTTTTTGGCCTCTGAAATATTTGTTGCCTGGGTAGCCTCTTTACTTACCTCTGGGTTTGATTGTGCCGGCATTGACACTTCCTTGGTGTCAGTTACGCGCGCTGCATCGCTTGCAGAACGCTCAGGCAATTGTGCCGGTAATGGCATACTATCCACTGACAATGCTTC
>CAYYBN010000163.1:0-4856 GCA_964470225.1 uncultured Methylotenera sp.
GATTGGCTTTTACTGGGAGGTAGTGGCAGACTGGCAAATGGCACGCTTCAAGCAACAGCCTCAAAACCAACAGCGTGTCATGAATCAGGGTTTGTGGCGCTACTCCAGGCATCCCAACTACTTTGGCGAATGTTTAATCTGGTGGAGTTTTGCTTTGTTTGCTTTATCCACTGGAGACGGATGGTCACTGCTGTCAGCAGCCTTGATAACACTGCTCTTGCTAAAAGTCAGTGGCGTAGCACTGATGGAAAAAACCATTACCCAGCGTCGCCCCGATTATGCCGAGTATATTCGCCAAACCAATGCCTTTATTCCAGGCTTTCCCAAAACCACAGGAGAGAAAGCGTGATACGTTGGATATTCAGTATGTGTGCTATTTTGGTTGTGCTTCCAGCATGGGCTGAAACCTGGTCTTTTGATGTTTTTTTGGACAAGCAAAAAATCGGTAAGCATGTGTTTGAGCTCAATAATCAGAAACTGGTGAGCGAGGCTAACTTCAAAGTTAAAGTGTTATTTGTCAATGCCTATCAATACCAACATCGCGCCGAAGAAAGCTGGCAAGACAATTGTCTGCGAAGCCTACAGGCACATACGGTTGAAAACAAGCAAGTGATTGATGTTAGTGCCGAGTGGCAAAGCACTCAACTGAATGTGGTACAAGGTAACAAGACGCAAACCTTACCGGGTTGCGTCATGACATTCGCTTACTGGAACCCGCAAATACTCAAGCAGCGCCAGCTATTGAATCCACAAAATGCCGAGTACCTCGATGTCAGCATTAGCGATGACGGAATGCAGCCATACACGGTCAGAGGTGAGGCGATGCAAGTTCGCCAGTATCACCTCAATGGTCGCTTTCAAGGCAAAAGTAAATTGAATATTACTTTGTGGTACGACCAGCAGCAGCGCTGGGTGGGCTTGAAGTCCATTACCCCCGAAGGCTATGTAATTTCTTATCAACTTAACTAATTCAATATGATAGCGAAAATTTTTAAAGTAATTGGTTGCGCTTTTTTAGTGGGCTGTCAAAGTTTGCCCCCTGTTGCCACTGTTCCACAGGTCGATTTGAAACGCTTTATGGGGGATTGGTACGTCATTGCGGCCATTCCTACTTTTATTGAAAAACAACCCTATGGCCCCGTTGAGCGCTACGTGCTCAACAGCGATGGCACAATTGCCACCACCTTTACTTTTCGTCAAGACGGAGCCAATGGACCGCTCAAACAATACCAACCGACTGGTTTTGTTGTGCCAGACCGCGGCAATGCTGAATGGCGCATGCAATTTGTCTGGCCGTTCAAATCGGAATACCTGATCGCCCATGTTGACGATCAGTATACGGAAACCATCATCGCTCGAAACAAGCGCGACTATGTCTGGATCATGGCGAGGACACCTGCAATCAGTGCAGAAAAATACCGCAGTCTGGTACAGCAGGTAGAGGGAATGGGCTACGATATCCAAAAGCTGGTGAAATTTCCTCATCCCTGATCGATCTAGCTTGCTGAGAGGAGCATCATGAATTACATACTACGCCACCTGTTTTCCCGAACCATAGGCTGGATCGATAACGAGCGTTACCGTCCGCCATCAACCGCGCATGCATCCAGTATCGACTGGTGGCGTGTGGTGCCGTTTATTGCTTTGCATTTATCACTGATTAGCCTATGGTGGGTAGGCTGGAGCGCATTTGCTGTCTGTTTTGCTTTGTTGATGTATGCCATCCGCATGTTCGCCATTACTGGTTTTTATCACCGCTATTTTGCCCACAAAACCTTTCAGACTTCGCGCTTGGGTCAATTTATATTTGCACTCATTGGGGCAACCGCCGTACAACGTGGTCCGCTGTGGTGGGCAGCCCATCATCGTTCCCATCATGTGCACGCTGATCAGACACAGGATGTTCACTCCCCACATCAACACGGATTTTTATGGAGCCATTTGGGTTGGTTTTTAAGCCATGCCAACTTCAGTACCCGCCTCGATCGAGTCAAGGAGCTGGCTCAGTTTCCCGAATTACGCACGCTAGACCGCTACGATAGCTTGGTGCCTGTTGCGTTTGCCATATTAATCTACGTCACCGGTGACCTGCTGGCGCAGTACGCTCCCTCTTTACACACCAACGGCTGGCAACTGCTGATGTGGGGCTTTGTTGTGTCAACAATTGCGTTGTATCACGCCACCTTCTGTGTCAACTCTCTGGCGCATGTCTGGGGTAGCCGCCGCTACCCTACACGCGACCACAGCCGAAACAATCTGCTGATTGCCATTTTGACGTTAGGTGAAGGCTGGCATAACAATCACCATCATTACCCTGGCTCGGCCAGGCAAGGCTTTTACTGGTGGGAACTGGACCTGACTTATTACGGTTTGCAAGTACTGGCAGCATTGGGTCTGATTTGGAACATCAAGCGTGTACCTGTGCATGTTCGAGAGCAGCGACAAACCGTAGTCAACAAGGAGCATACGTTTTGAGAGTTGCCATTATCGGCAGTGGCATCGCTGGCAATACGTTGGGTTACCTGCTGCACCGCGAACATGACATTACTGTATTTGAAGCCAACGATTATATTGGTGGCCATACGCATACGCATACGGTAACCCTGGACGGTGAAACGCATGCTGTGGATACCGGTTTTATTGTGTTTAATGACAAAACCTATCCGGAATTCGAACAGCTTTTACGCGATACAGGGGTCGCTTGGCGCGACAGCAGCATGAGCTTTAGCGTACGTAACGAGCGCAGTGGATTAGAGTACAACGGCACCTCGTTGAACAGCCTGTTTGCACAACGCCGCAATCTGTTGTCACCACGTTTTTACCGCATGATACGTGACATCATGCGCTTTAATCGCGCCTCGTTGGCATTGCTGGCACCCGGAGATGAAATCACCCTGGGCGAATACCTGCGCAATGAAGCCTACAGCCAACAGTTCATTCAGGACTACATTATCCCCATGGGTGCCGCCATCTGGTCTACCGATGCCGAGCGTATGTTGCAATTTCCAGCCCGTTTTTTTGTACGTTTTTTTCACCATCATGGCATGCTCACGGTAGACCAGCGGCCACAGTGGCGCACCATTGTTGGTGGTTCTGCGCGTTACGTCGAACAATTGACCGCTGGCTTTCGCCAGCACATTCGGCTAAGCACCGGCATTGTCAGCCTAACCCGCCATGCGGATGGCGTGACGTTACAAACCACGCATGGTGAATCCGCACAATTTGATTATGTGTTTTTTGCCTGTCACAGTGATGAAGCCCTGCGTATTCTTGGTGCGCAAGCCACGGAAGATGAACGACAGATTTTGGGAGCCATCCCTTATCAGCCTAATGAGGTGTATCTACACACCGATGCCCGCCTGATGCCACGCAAAAAGCTGGCCTGGGCTGCCTGGAATTACCATGTGACCGAAACGCCAGTCGATAAGGTGCATGTGACGTATAACATGAACATCTTGCAAGGCATACGCTCCAGTCAGCCGCTGCTGGTGACATTGAACCATACCGCAGACATAGATCCTGCCAAAGTCATCAAAAAATTGCACTACATGCATCCACTGTATACGGTGGATGGTGCACAGGCACAGTCACGACATGGTGAAATCAGCGGTCACCACCGCACCGGGTATGCAGGCGCATATTGGCGTAACGGCTTTCATGAAGACGGTGTTGTCAGTGCGCTAGAGGCGCTTAAACACTTTGCCCAATGGCAAGGTAGGCAATCAGGAGTGGCTGCTTGAATAGCGCTATTTATACTGGCTGGGTTGCGCACCAGCGCTTTCAACCAACCAGCCACGGCTTTCGCTACCGTCTGTTCATGTTGCTTTTAGACCTGGACGAGCTGCCCAGACTATTTAAACACAACCGCCTTTGGTCATATCTGACCCCTAACTGCGCTTATTTCAGACGCGCCGATTACTACGGCGATGCCAGCCAACCACTGGCGGATACCATACGCAATTTGGTGCATGCACAATCCAGCCTGACAATTGATGGCTCAATTTGCTTGCTGACACATCTGCGCTACTGGGGGGTATGCTTTAACCCCGTCAGTTTTTACTATTGTTACAACCGCCAGGGGCTGTTAATCGCCATCGTCAGCCACATTACCAATACGCCATGGAATGAAGACCATGCCTATGTGCATGTATGTACGCCTGGGGAAAATACCCAGGTTTTTCAGTTCGACAAGCAATTTCATGTCTCCCCTTTCATGCCCATGGACATCGCCTACACTTGGCAATTTTCACCCCCGGCTGAAGGTTTGCATGTCCACATGCAAAACTGGCGTGCTGGTGAAGCACAGTTCTTTGCCACACTGAAGCTGACGCGTGAACCGTGGTCGGCGCGGCGTTTAAACCAGTTGCTGTGGCAATTTCCGTGGATGACTGTCAAAGTCATCCTAGGTATCTACAGGCAAGCCCAGCGCTTGTGGCTAAAACGCGTGCCGTTTTACGCACATCCCTGAACCATTTATCCCCTTTTTAGTATTCGGAGTATTTCATGAGCAGTGCCAACCTCAATGCCCAGTCATTGCAAGAACAACTGACCAAACCGCTCAAACCGAAAAGTCGTGCACGCTGGGTGGCTCACATGGCTAAAACACAGTTATTGAAACGGCTACAAGCCATGCATACCGGTCAATTGACCATCATAGATGGTGACCAACGCCATGTATTTGGCCAAATCAACAATGGGGGCTTGCAAGCCACCATACAGGTACATGACCCGCGCTTTTACGGTGAAATTGCGTTTGGCGGCAGCATAGGCGCCGGTGAAGCCTACATGCTGGGTTATTGGGAGGCCGATACGCTGACCGATGTGATTCGCCTCATGGTGCTTAACCAGTCAGTAAT
>CAYYBN010000164.1:0-4731 GCA_964470225.1 uncultured Methylotenera sp.
GAACAGGCCAATGCAGACAATTTGTATACTTTAAGTTATCAAGCACAAAATCAGAACAATTTGCGTTCATTGCAAGCTGCACCAGAACCCGAACTATTGACTGGCAAAAACAGGGAAGACGACAACATCAGCATGCTTGAAAATGGCTATGACCTGATGGGGTTTAGCAGTTTCGAATCAGGACAAGTCCCGCCAGACCAAGCGCTTGCGCATGGCCGCATCATACAGGCAGACCGCATTCTGGTGTATGTTAAAAAGAGTGGCAAAAGCACAGCCAGTGCCAGTATGGAGGTATATAAAGAAGCCATCCGCAAGGGTAAGTCACTGACAGAGAAAGATGTGGCCACACCGCCGTCACGCTTTCGTTATTACGCCAGTTATTGGGCCAAACTGCCACCACCTGTGTTGGGGGTGCACCTGATTCAACTGGTCCCCAAAAAAGATCTGGCAACTGATGAGCAACCAGAGGCTCAACAAGAAGCCGAGGGCGTACGTATTCTGGCTGTGATTCATGGTTCGGCGGCTGAAAAAGCTGGTTTGTTCCGCAACGATCAGCTAATCAGCATTAATCAAGACAAAGTCATCGACGCAGCCAGCCTATCAAAACTGGTGCAGCGCAATCGTGGCAAAACAGTCACACTTAATATACGCCGCGCCGGAGAGCCCATGGTGCTCGAAGCGCAACTGTAATCAAACTCAGGACAACCTAACTGCATGCTGTTTGAAGTCTTTGAAAGTCATGGCGCGCCCAACCATGCGGCGCGTGATGATGTACAACTGTTGCACAATTTAGTTGCAGCCATCCGCCCAGCGCGGCCATCCGACATTGCTGCCGCCAGTCAGGCCATTCAGGCGTTATGTTTTATCTGTCAGCAATACCCTACCTACCATGCACAGCTCAGAGACAGTCTGTTGCGACTGCTGGACACGCGTAATGCCATATCCCTGTACTCTGACCAGGGCATACAGTCTGACCAGAGCTTTTTTGCCGAGCTGTACCGGCGCATTACCTACAAATGGCTGCCAGCGGTGCCTGACCCCAGATACCTCAAAGATGTCTTTGGCCAGATTTTCACCCACCGCGATGACCACCTGTGGGTCAATGGCGTGGCCGATACAGTATGGATTGATCTGATAAAGGTGTTGGCGTTTGCTGAGGGGGATACGCAACACAGACAGAATGCAATCACAGAGTTGTCCTCGGCCATACAGGTATTGTCATACCGGCTATCAGCCTCAGGACTGGATCCGGAACTGATTCTGCAACACGAAGACCTGGAAAATACTGACTCGCCGTTTATCACGCAGAATATCGTCCTGCTCAGATTCCTCAATGTAACCACACCAGACGCCAATGACTTTGTACAAGTGAATCAGGCACTGGAGCAGTGCAGCGCACTCACCCGCCATATTCGCAGCACACATGCCAGCACCGGCACCAGCATCGCCCTCACTGCGCTCATGCAACGTATTTTGCAGCAGCTGGCGCGTATGCAATTACTGCTGAGCATGTTGCAAGGGCTAAAGTTGCAGACCGGGTGTGCACCAGAAGTGGTTAATCTGCTCAAACAACTGGTGACCGCCGAATGCCGCAAACATAATCTAAGTGATTACTGGCAGGAGAATACCGAACTACTGGCGCTACGCATCACTGAAAACGCCAGCCATACCGGTGAGCACTATATTGCCAGCGAACGCAGTGGCTATTTCAAACTGATGCGATCAGCCATGGGGGCCGGGGTGATTATTGCGCTGATGGCTTTATTAAAACTGACGATTGCCAGCCAGCATCTACCACCGCTTACCGAGGCCATCCTGTTCAGTCTGAATTACGGGCTGGGCTTTGTGCTGATCCATTTGCTGCACTTTACGGTTGCCACCAAACAACCAGCAATGACCGCAGCTACGATTGCTGCCAGCATTGATGGTCAAGGCCACAACAAACATAGCGTTACTCGTCTGGTAAATATCGTGGCACAAACCACCAGCAGCCAGACCATTGCCATTTTGGGCAATGTCATGGTGGTGATTCCGGTCGCCCTGTCGATTGACTGGCTGATTGTGCAACGCACAGGGCATCACTTTGTCAGCACAGAAAAAGCGCTGTCGCTGCTTAGCGGCAACCATCCCTGGCTCAGTTTAAGTGTGCTGTACGCGGCGGTGGCCGGAGTTTGCCTGTTCTTGTCTGGCCTGATTGCCGGCTATCACGACAACTTGGCCGCCTACAACCGCATTCCGGAACGGCTGGCGCATTTGCCATGGCTGAAAAGACTCTTGGGTGAACAGCGACTGTACCGTGTCAGTGAGTATATCCGCCACAATCTGGGCGCGCTGGCCGGTAATTTTTACTTTGGTTGCCTGCTGGGCTTTGCTTCCGGGCTGGGGGTGATGCTGGGCCTGCCGCTGGATATCCGCCATGTCACCTTTGTAGCCGCGTTTTTTGGCTATGCCAGTGCGGCGCTGGATTTTAGTCTGGCGCCTATGCTGGTGTTTGCCAGCATCATGGGCATTATCACGGTGGCGCTGGTCAACCTGTTTACCAGCTTTGGCCTGGCTTTGTATGTGGCGATGAAATCACGCAAAGTGCGCTTTGCCTACTGGCGGTTATTTGCGATGCAGCTGTTGCGCACATTGTGCAAACACCCGGGACAGTTTTTACTGCCGCCACGGTGATAATGACTTAAAATTCGATTGTTCTGTTTAATTGCCTTGAATCGGCCATCGTCATGCTTCCATTGCTCACCCTCCTGTTTGTGATTGCCTATGTGGCCATCGCCTTTGAACATCAGATTCATGTCAATAAATCTGCATCGGCACTGCTGGGTGCGACCTTGCTGTGGACGGTATATGCCCTTGGCACTGGCAATCCGGTTGCAGTCGAGCATGCGCTGAGTGAGTCCGTCGCTACCACTGCCGAGATTGTATTTTTCCTGATGGGGGCCATGACCATCGTCGAAGTAATCGATGCGCACAGAGGGTTTGATGTCATCACCTCACGCATCCGCACACGCTCGCTCACGACACTGCTGTGGCTCATCGGCTGGCTGACCTTCTTTTTGAGCGCGATTCTGGATAACCTGACCACCACCATCGTGATGGTGTCGCTGATCCGCAAACTGATACACAACAGCACAGACCGCTTGCTGTTTGCCGCCATGATTGTGATTGCCGCCAATGCCGGTGGGGCCTGGTCGCCGATAGGTGATGTCACCACCACCATGTTGTGGATCGGTGGACAAATTTCAGCCGTCGGCATTGTGCATGCCCTGATATTGCCATCCATCATCAATCTGCTGTTGCCACTGAGCATTGTGAGCTGGCAACTGAAAGGTCGCCAACTGACTGTGGCCACCGACGCCATTGCCAATGAGGCCTCAGGTCAATTCGACATGCGTGAGCGCAATCTGATGTTTTTTGTCGGCATAGGCACACTGGTGCTGGTGCCCGCATTTAAAACCATCACACATCTGCCACCTTTTATGGGGATTTTGCTAGGGCTGGGCATCATCTGGCTACTAGGCGACCTGTTACACCGCGGCAAGGATGCCGTGAGCAAAGCACCTCTGACCTTGACCCATGCCCTGATGCGCATAGACATGAGTTCGATTGTCTTTTTTATCGGTATTTTACTGGCCGTGGCCACGCTGGAACACAGCCATCTGCTGAATATGATGGCCAGTTGGCTGGACCAGCACATAGGCCGTCAGGACATGATCGTGGCATTGATGGGCCTGCTCAGTGCCATCGTGGACAATGTACCGCTGGTCGCAGCATCCATGGGCATGTACCCGTTGTCACAGTATCCGATGGATAGCTTTTTGTGGGAGTTTATTGCCTATTGCGCCGGGACAGGCGGCTCGATACTAATTATCGGCTCAGCCGCAGGTGTTGCCGCCATGGGCTTGGAGGACATCCGTTTTGGCTGGTATTTGCGTCATATCAGCTGGCTGGCATTGATAGGTTATGTCGCAGGCGGCATCACCTATATGATGCAATAACAGAGGGTTCCATCTATTGCCCGTAAACTTAAGCACGAACTGAATAAGCGGAGCCCACTGAAGTAACCTCCTGCAAACACTCAGTGAGTTTTCTCTATCACGAAGTAAAAAATACCATTGTTTTTATTTAACTCACACAGTTTGGCCGAGTGATTGTCAACCAGATTGCGAATATTGTTTTCGCTGCCTGCCGCACTGGTTTTAACCAACAGCCGTTGCCCAACGGTCATTTGATCGATATGTTCTTTGGTTTTCAACATGGGCAGAGGGCTATCCAGCCCGGTTAAATCAAGTTCAATATCGGCTTTTATCTCCGAGGTTTCCATATACGCTCCTGTACCACTCTATCGTTTTATTTATAATGCGACTCACCAAGTTTAATGCATGTGTTTTGTCACGGCTTCATCCAGACTAAAAAAGGGTTTAAGCAAGTCTTCCATGCTATAAAACCCTGCCGGTTTATCCTTGAGGTTTTCGGTGGCAAACAGTATGCCATTACCAAAGGCCTCTCTGGATATAGACTCATGTTTCAGCCGTACTGTTTGATACGGGAAACCAAACAAAATCTCGTGAACGCCAATAATGCCGCCTGCACGGACACTTTTGATCGCTTGTTCCTCCACGTCCAGCTCTCGGGCCAACACCTTTGCAGTCCCTGACACCTCTGGTTTGACTTTAAAGTGCTCCTCTATGATTTCAACATCTGTATGTGGTGCGATAGATTTGAGTATTT
>CAYYBN010000165.1:0-4710 GCA_964470225.1 uncultured Methylotenera sp.
GAGTTTCCATCGGCCAAAGATACCGATTTTCAAATCAGTGCGCAGGCGCTCAACTTTTATAAATCCGGCCTGCCGTTTATTGATAAATATCTGCCGTTTTGGGCGGCGACCTTTGTGAATCGGACTTTAATTGTATTGCTACCCTTGCTGGCCTTGCTGATTCCGCTGACCAAAATTGTGCCAATGATGTATGTGTGGCTGGTCAAGCGCAAATTGTTCCGCTATTACGGTGAGTTGCGCTACCTCGATGCCCAACTCAACGAGGGCACCGATGCCGCGCAACGTGCCGAGATTTTGCAAGCACTGAACGACATTGATAGTAAGGTCACATTGGTCAAGCTGCCAGTGACTTTTTCGCAATATGCCTATGAGTTGCGCGCCCACATCGGGCTGGTGCGCGCCAAACTCAATCAATCACGCTGATTGCCGCCAATGCCTTATCTCCAGCCCCGAGCAGTTAGTCCTTAGCCAACACCCACTCCGGCCGAATTCGATGGCAGGTGTAGCCAGTGGGATACCGCAGCAAATAATCCTGATGCTCGGGCTCGGCTTCCCAAAAATCACTGGCTGCAGTCACCTCAGTGACCACTTTGCCCGGCCAGATGCCTGAAGCCTCAATTTCAGCGATCAGTGCCAGCGCGGTTTGCCGTTGGCTTTCCTCCAGATAAAAAATCGCTGAACGGTAGGAAGGGCCGAGGTCGTTGCCTTGCCGCATGTAGGTGGTCGGATCATGTATCTGAAAAAAGAACTCCAGTACTTGCCGGTAGCTAAGCACCGAGGCGTCAAACACCATTTCTATGGCCTCGGCATGGGTGCCATGGTTGCGATAAGTGGCATTCGGTACATCACCGCCGGTGTAGCCGACGCGGGTTTTGAGTACGCCGGGCACCTTGCGTATCAGGTCTTGCATGCCCCAGAAGCAACCACCTGCCAGTATTGCGGTTTGCACGTTTTGCATCACATCTTCCTTTCCAACTATGTGTTGGTTGACTCTTTCGAGGCCTGCTTTGTTCATCAGTTTTTATCGTGCATTTGTCGCCTGTCAAACCAAACACTTACATTGTGTGCGGTTTTTTCACTTTAGGTTAAAATGTTGGACTTTTGAAAAATAAACAGCTTTGGGGAAAAGCGTATGACAATCAAGGTAGGCATTAACGGATTCGGTCGTATTGGTCGCATGGTGTTACGCGCAGTGGTCGAGCAGGTGGAATTTAATAATATTGATATCGTGGCGATTAACAGTTCCTATGATATTGAATACATGATGTATCTGCTGAAATACGACTCCGTGCATGGCCGACTCAATGCCAAGGTGGAAGCAGATCATGGCGTGCTGGTGGTCAATGGCAAACGCATTGCCCTCAGTGCCGAACGTGACCCCAATCGCATTGACTGGCGCATAGGCGGTGCCGAGGTGATTGTGGAATCCACCGGTGCTTTCTTGACCCTGGAGAGCTGTCAGTCACACCTGAATAGCGGTGCCAAGAAAGTGGTGCAATCGGCCCCCGGCAAAGACGATACGCCGATGTTTGTCTATGGCGTCAACCATCATGACTATGCCGGTCAGGCGATTGTGTCGGCGGCCTCCTGTACGACCAACGGCCTGGCACCTTTGGCCAAAGTGCTGCATGACAGCTTTGGCGTTAAACGTGGCCTGATGACCACCATCCATGCTGCCACCGCTTCGCAATTGACGGTGGATGGTACCTCTAAAAAAGACTGGCGAGGTGGCCGTAGCGTGTTCGAAAACATTATTCCTTCCAGTACCGGTGCGGCCAAGGCCGTCGGCAAAGTCATCCCCGCCTTGAATAAAAAACTAACCGGCATGGCCATGCGTGTCCCCTCGGCCGATGTATCTGTGGTCGACCTCACTGTAGAACTCAACAGCGAGACCACCTATGAGGCGATTTGCGCCGCCATGCAGCAGGCCGCGGAGGGCCCGCTCAAAAGTGTGTTGGAATATACCAACGAAAAAGTGGTATCGACCGATTTCCGGAGCAGTGCAGCGGCCAGCGTGTTTGATGCCGATGCGGGCATTATGCTGGACCCGACCTTTGTCAAAGTGGTGGGCTGGTACGACAACGAGTACGGTTATACCTGCAATCTGTTGCGCTTGGTACAACATATTGCCTGATGGTCATGCCGATTTGCCCCCTCGGGCATGTTTATTTCAGTGAGTCGGCTCTATAATGAAACGACTCACTGAAACGGTCACCTGGCGTTTCTTCTGACCATTCAATCCTGATTTGTTTTCGTTCATCCGCGAGTTTCTGCGGCTTACTTAAAAAGGCTTTGTATGAAGTTTATCAAAATGACTGACCTCGACTTGCGTGGCAAGCGGGTGTTTATCCGTGCCGATCTCAACGTGCCAGTTGCTGATGGCAAAGTCACTTCAGATGCGCGTATCACCGCCAGTATGCCGACCATGGAGTGGGCGCTGAAAGCTGGTGCCAAGGTCATGGTCACTTCACATCTGGGCCGTCCGGAAGAGGGCGTCTATTCCGAAGAAAACTCACTGAAGCCAGTGGCCGAAGTAGTGAGCCAGAAACTGGGTAAACCGGTGCGCTTGATTAAAGACTGGGTGCAAGGCGGGTTTGACGTGGCCGATGGCGAAATGGTGTTGCTGGAAAATTGCCGCTTTAACCAGGGTGAAAAGAAAAACGTGGATGCCACTGCACAAGCCTACGCCGCCTTGTGTGACGTGTTTGTGATGGATGCTTTTGGGACCGCGCACCGGGCCGAAGCCTCCACCCATGGCGTAGCCAAGTTTGCCCCAGTCGCTTGCGCCGGTATCTTGCTCACAGAAGAACTGGATGCATTGAGCAAGGCCCTGCTGGCACCAGCACGTCCGCTGGTGGCGATTGTCGGCGGTTCCAAAGTCTCGACCAAACTCACTGTACTAGAAAGCCTGTCTGACAAGGTAGACCAGCTGGTGGTCGGTGGCGGCATTGCCAATACGTTCCTCAAGGCCGCCGGGCAGGAAGTCGGCAAGTCGCTGTGTGAGAACGATCTGGTACCGACCGCGCAGTCGCTGATGGCCAAGATGTCGGCACGCGGCGCATCGGTGCCAATTGCCAAGGATGTGGTGGTCGGCAAGCAGTTTGATGCCAATGAACCTGCGGTGAAAAAACCCGCTTCAGCCGTGGCCGCCGATGAAATGATTTTTGACATCGGCGCACAATCAGCCGCCGAGCTGGTCGACATTATTATGCAGGCTGGTACGGTGGTGTGGAACGGCCCGGTAGGCGTGTTCGAGTTTGACCAGTTTGGTGAGGGCACTAAAACCATCGCCCAGGCGATTGCGGAAACCAAGGCGTTTACGTTGGCCGGTGGTGGTGACACCATCGCCGCCATTCAAAAGTACGATATTTATGACAAAGTGTCGTATATCTCCACCGCCGGGGGTGCTTTCCTTGAGTTTCTGGAAGGCAAGGTCTTGCCCGCCGTGGCCATCCTCGAGCAGCGCGCGGCATAAGCGTTTAAGCCTTAACCCATGTGTTACTACAGCCGCCTAGTGCGGCTGTATTGCTTTGTACCCCGCTCTATCCCGGCGCTACAAAAATGAGCATTGTTTTTGCTTGTAGAGGTATGACACGGTCGCAAGGAGTGGGGTATGGGGATTCGGATTGGCATTAACGGCTTTGGTAGAATCGGGCGTATGGTGTTGCGCGCCGCATTAAATCAGGCCGAGTTTAAAGATGTTGAAGTGGTGGCCATTAATGGTATCGAGGCACCGGCGCATATGCTGTATATGCTCAAGTACGATTCCGTGCACGGAAGGTTGGCATACGATGCACATTTGGAGGGCGACGCGCTGGTGGTAGAAGGTAAATCTATACGCCTGACTGCCCACAAAAATCCGGCCGACATCGATTGGAAAGCGGTAGATGTGGACGTGGTGGTGGAATGCACAGGCGTGTTTTTGACCAAGGAAACCTGCGCTGCCCACATTGCTGGCGGTGCCCGCATTGTGGTGCAGTCAGCCCCCGGCAAGGACGACACACCGATGTTTGTCTATGGCGTCAATCATTACCATTACCGCGGCGAGGAAATTGTGTCCGCCGCCTCTTGCACCACCAACGGGCTGGCGCCGCTGGTCAAGGTGCTGCATGACCATTTTGAAGTCAAGCGTGGCTTGATGACCACCATCCATGCGACAACGGCCACCCAAAAAACGGTAGATGGCACTTCTAGCAAAGACTGGCGCGGTGGCCGCGGGGTATTTGACAACATTATTCCTTCCAGTACCGGTGCTGCCAAAGCGGTGGGCAAGGTGATTCCGGTGTTAAATAAGAAGTTGACCGGCATGGCCATGCGCATACCCTCTGCCGATGTGTCAGTGGTCGATTTAACGGTAGAGCTTAAGCAAAAAACCAGCTATGAGGAGATTTGTGCGGTGATGAAGTATGCTGCCGAGCGTGACCTGAAAGGCGTGCTGGGCTATACCGACGAAGCTGTGGTTTCCAGTGATTTTCGAGGCTATCCGGCGGCCAGTATCTTTGATGCCACCGCTGGCATCATGCTGGACCCGACCTTTGTCAAACTGATTGCCTGGTATGACAACGAGTATGGCTATACCTGCAATTTGTTGCGCCTGACCCGTTATGTGGGCTACGCCAAATTGTCCATGTCCAACCTGCCAGACCCGTTGGCGGTAGCCGCTGCCTGATTGCATTTACCAGAGTGTACTTACGCCGTGCAGCGTTTGTA
>CAYYBN010000166.1:0-4710 GCA_964470225.1 uncultured Methylotenera sp.
GGTTAGTGTGCCTTATGCAATTAACCCTGTTATGACATAAAGCAAGGGTTACGCTTTGAATGAAAGCGCTTTTTTGTTATAATTAAAAAATAGATGGGCTTTGAGCCCATTTTTTGTTTTTGTCGCATGAAAAATGCGCATTAAGACTTTACGTACAGGATGTGCCATGCAAGATTTGCATTCGGTGGTTGAGAAAACAGTGACGCAACTTGGTTACGAACTGGTCGATTTTGAAACGGCCAATCGTGGCAAATTGCTGCGCGTGTTTATCGACAAATTGCAGCCTAAAGATAACAAAGACAGCGTGAATATTGATGACTGCGTCCTCGTAAGCAACCAGTTAGGTAATGTGCTGACGGTTGAGTTGGACATTGATTACGACCGGCTAGAGGTATCTTCAGCTGGTTTGGATCGCGTGTTGCGCAAGGAAAAAGACTTTGTGCGTTTTGCCGGCGAACGTGCTCAAATCAAATTGCGTGTCGGTATTGCGGATAATGGCCCCAAGGTCACCGCGACGACGCTGCCGAGAAAAACTTTTCTTGGCGAATTGCAGGGTGTAGAAGCGGGAAAAGTACTGATCATGTGTGATGGCTGGCAATATCAGTTGTCGCTGGAGAATATAGATAAGGCTCGCTTGAGCCCGGTATTTGATTAACCTACAGGGATGTAACCGTAAAGGTGTGTTGGAGAATACGATGAGTAGTGAAATTTTGTTGTTGGTTGATGCGCTCGCGCATGAAAAAAACGTCAGTAAAGAAGTGATTTTTACGGCGCTGGAGTTGGCATTGGCCTCTGCAACCAAGAAAAATTATGAAGAAGGTGCAGATATTCGCGTCGAAATCGATAGAGAGACTGGCGACTACAACACCTTCCGTCGCTGGCAATATGTGGAATATGATTTGCTGGAAAGCTCGGCCTACCAGTTTGATGAGGAAGATCCTCGCGCTGAAGGTCGCCAGATTGGCGATTATGTTGAGCAGCCGCTAGAGTCGCTGGCCTTTGGCCGTATTGGCGCACAAACGGCCAAGCAGGTCATTTTGCAAAAAGTACGTGAAGCTGAGCGCGAGCAGATGATTCAGGATTTCTTGTCACGAGGCGAAAGTCTGGTGACCGGAGTAATCAAACGTATGGAAAAGGGCAATGCGATTATCGAAGTGGGACGTATTGAGTGTCTGCTGCCCCGTGAATCGATGATACAAAAAGAAAATCTCCGCGTTGGTGATCGTGTGCGTGCTTATCTATCACGGGTAGACCGTGGTGGCCGTGGCCCGCAACTGATACTGTCTCGTGTAGCACCAGAGTTCCTCAAGCGTTTGTTTGAGTTGGAAGTGCCAGAAATTGAAGAAGGGTTGCTGGAAATTCGTTCTGCTGCGCGCGACCCTGGCCTGCGCTCCAAAATCGCGGTCAAAACCAATGACCAGCGCCTGGATCCAGTGGGCACCTGCGTGGGTATGCGTGGATCGCGTGTACAGGCTGTGACCTCCGAACTGGGTGGTGAACGCGTGGATATCGTGTTATGGAGCATGGACCCGGCACAGTTTGTGATCAATGCATTGGCGCCTGCAGAAGTCACCTCGATTGTGGTGGATGAAGATTTGCACAGCATGGACGTGGTGGTAAACGAAGAGCAACTGGCAATCGCGATAGGCCGAAACGGACAAAATGTGCGTTTGGCATCAGAACTAACTGGCTGGACCTTGAATATTCTGACCGAAGAAGCTGCTGCGCAAAAAAGCCAGGATGAATATGCCAAAATCAGCCAACTGTTCATGGAAAAACTGGACGTGGATGATGAAGTGGCGGATATTCTGGTACAAGAGGGCTTTAGTACGCTGGAAGAAATTGCCTATGTGCCGATGGCTGAAATGGCCGAGATTGAAGCGTTTGATGAAGATACCATCAACGAATTGCGTTCCCGTGCCCGTGCCGCTTTGCTGACCGAAGCGATTGCCAAAGAAGAGCAGGTGGAAGAGTCTGCCAACGACCTGATGACACTGGAAGGCATGGATCATGATACCGCACAAAAACTGGCCACTCAAAATATTCACACCACAGAAGAACTGGCTGAATTGGCTGTTGACGAGTTGGTTGAATTGACTGGTATCGACGAGGAGCGTGCCAAAGCGTTGATTGTTACCGCCCGTGCGCCCTGGTTCAAATAGGGCCAAGCATCACGTTTGCTGAATATTTAATACCTTTAATCGACCGCGTTACATATAGAGATTAATACACTGGAGCAGTACATGGCACTTTCAACCGTAGCACAATTTGCCGCAGAACTGGGTCTGCCGACGACCCTGCTGATTGAGCAACTGAAGAGCGCTGGCGTCAACAAGACCTCAGCCGATGAGTTTTTGGAAGAGGGTGACAAGTCTGCCTTGTTGGACTATCTACGTAAAGAGCATGGTGCGTCGGCAGCGCCCAAAAGCAAAATTACACTGACTCGCAAACAAAACTCCGAAATCAAAAAAGTGGATAGCAGTGGAAAGCCACGCACCATTCAGGTGGAAGTCCGCAAAAAGCGCGTGCTTGAGCGTCCGGAAATGGGTTTTGATGTAAGTGCAGAAAATTCTGCACCGGTGACCGAAGTCGTCGACCTGCCCGAAGAAGAAGTGCTCGAGGCAGTTGAATTATCGAATGCGCCGGTACTGGAAGAGGTGAGCGAACCTGTTATCGAAGAGATTGTGATTGATCCTCCCCCGCCTGTAGTTGAGCCTGTGGTCGCTGCACCTGTAGCTAATAAAAAAGTGGTACTCAGTGCACAAGAAATTGCATTGCGTGAACAGGAGGCCATGCGTGCAGCCAAACTGGCAGCATTGCAAGCCGAAGATGTTAAACGAAAACAGGCGATAACGCAGCGCCGAGCTGAGGAAGAAGCCAAACGTCAGGCAGAAGCCGCACAAGCTAAACCGGCCGCTGGTAAATTATCAGAGGGTACGCTGCACAAACCCGCTGCCAAAGCCACAGATAAGCCAGATGCAAAAGATAAAAAAGCCAAACCGGACAACCGTGACTGGATTGAAAACGAGAACAAAAAGCGCGGTATCAAAGCACGTGGTGATGCGCCCGGCAAGGCCAACAGCGGATGGCGAGCACCCAAGAGCAAGCACCACAAACCGAATAAAGACGAGCAACACGCGTTCAATGCGCCTACCGAGCCACTGATTAAAGAGGTGATGGTACCTGAGACCATTTCAGTGGCAGATCTGGCGCACAAAATGTCAGTCAAGGCCGCAGAAGTGATTAAAGCGCTGATGAAAATGGGCATGATGGTGACCATCAACCAGGTACTGGACCAAGATACGGCCATCATTCTGGTGGAAGAAATGGGCCACAAAGCGCAAGCGGCAGCCGCCAACGATCCGGAAAGTTTCCTCGAAGAAACCGACAGCGTCGAAGCTGTGATGGAGGCGCGTCCACCAGTGGTCACCGTGATGGGTCACGTTGACCATGGTAAAACCTCCTTGCTGGACTATATTCGCCGCAGCCGCGTCGCTTCTGGTGAAGCTGGGGGAATCACCCAGCATATTGGCGCCTACCATGTGGAGACCCCGCGTGGCATGGTCACTTTTCTAGATACCCCTGGTCATGAAGCATTTACCGCCATGCGGGCACGCGGTGCCAAGGCCACTGATATCGTCATTTTGGTCGTATCTGCCGATGATGGGGTGATGCCACAAACCATCGAGGCTATTCACCATGCCAAAGCCGGTAATGTGCCGATTGTAGTGGCTATCAATAAAGTGGATAAAGCTGAAGCACAACCAGAGCGTGTCAAGAGCGAGTTGGTGAGTCATGAAGTCGTGCCCGAAGAGTACGGCGGCGAAGTGATGTTCCGCGAAGTGTCCGCCAAAACCGGAAAAGGTATCGACGAGTTGCTAGAAGCGATTCTGCTACAAGCTGAAGTGCTGGAATTACAAGCGCCAAAAAATACGCCAGCGAAAGGTCTGGTGATTGAAGGCCGTCTGGATAAAGGTCGTGGCCCTGTATCTACCGTCCTAGTTCAGTCCGGTATTCTTCGTCGAGGCGACATGTTGTTAGCGGGTACAGCCTTTGGTCGTGTACGCGCCATGCTGGATGAAAACGGCAATGATATTAAAGAAGCGGGCCCCTCAATTCCGGTCGAAGTGCTGGGTTTGTCCGATGTGCCGAGTGCCGGTGAAGAGACCATTGTGCTCAACGATGAGCGCAAAGCACGTGAAATTGCCTTGTTCCGTCAAGGCAAGTTCCGTGACGTGAAGTTGGCTAAACAGCAGGCGGCCAAACTGGAAAACATGTTTGAACAAATGGCTGAAGGTGAAGTGCAGACACTGAACCTGATCATCAAGTCTGACGTACAAGGTTCTTACGAGGCCTTGGGCACCAGCCTGCAAAAACTGTCTACCAATGAAGTGCGGGTTAATATCATACACACCGGTGTTGGTGCCATCAGCGAGTCAGACGTGAACCTGGCGGCTGCTTCAAGTGCTGTGCTTATCGGCTTTAATGTGCGCGCCGATGCCGGTGCACGCAAACTGGTGGAAAACCTTGATGTAGACCTGCGCTACTACAACATTATTTATGAAGCGGTAGACGAGATCAAGGCTGCGCTGGGTGGCATGCTGGCACCAGAACAGAAAGAGCAAATGATTGGTACCGTTGAAATCCGTGAAGTCTTCAAGATTTCCAAAGTGGGTTCGATTGCTGGTTGTTATGTGCAGGATGGTCTGG
>CAYYBN010000167.1:0-4609 GCA_964470225.1 uncultured Methylotenera sp.
CGGTAATCCACTGGTGGTCACGGTGCAGAAAGAGGGCACCCTACTGGTGGAGGGTAAGCCAATGCAGCGCGATGATTTGCTGGCCATGTTACGTCAGCAAGGCAGCGAGCAGGCGCGTCCGGTAGTCATCTCCGCAGATAAGAGCACACCATATGGTGAAGTGGCAACGGTGATGGATGTACTCAAACAGGCGCAAGTGGCGCAGGTTGGGTTGCTGTTTCAACATGACAAATAAACGGGCAACCCCTTGCGCATGACCCCGCCGATGAACGCCCCCTATGCAGGCCAACCTGTGGACCGTTCGCTGCAATGGCAGGCTGCATTATTGTCAATTGTGATGCATGGCGTCTTGTTGCTAGCCATGGTATTGATGGTGGATTGGAAAGCTGCCCATGTCACGCCAGCGGTGATGGAGGCGACATTGTGGGATCGCTTGCCTGCTCCCCAGCCGCCAGCTACGCTGCCGCCTGCACCCATGCCTGAATCATCATCTGTGCAGCCAAGCGTCAAAGCCCCTGCCGAGCCAGTTCAAGAAAGCCCGGCCCCTGCAGCGGATATTATGCTAAAAAAACAGCCCAAATCGCTGCCTGACCCGGAGGAGGCCAAGCGCAAAGAAGAGCAAAAAAAACAGGAACAATTGAAAAAATTGCAGCAAGAGTTACGCTCTCAGGCGCATGATGAACAACTGAAGCAAATTCAGGCGCAAGCCCGACAACAAGACCTGAAGCCTGCGCATGAACCGGTCGCAGCAGCGGCAACTGAGGCGGATCCTTCGGTGTTGGCACGCTATGTGCAAATTATGAGCAGCAAGATACGCAGTAATGTGATTCAAACCTTATGCCCGGCCAGCAACCCCGAACTGATTATTGAAATGAAATTGACACCGAGTGGGGATATTGCCGGCATGCCCAAGCTGATCAAAGGCAGTGGCGACAGTGTGTGCGATGATGCTGTGGTGCGTGCCATTCTGGCCTCTAAACCTTTTGATTTGCCAACTGACGATGCTGCCACCCGCAGCAAATTGCTTGATTTGTTGCGTTTAAAGTTGCGACCGAGGGCAAGTTAGTTAGCGTGGTGAACTTGCGATACGTTTATAAGCCGCATGACGTAACAGCCTGTTTTCGTTATAATCAATTCACATGCGTATGACTTCTTATCACCCTCTGGACATTTACAAGCGGCATGTGCTGTTGGCATGCTATTACAGCCTGTTTTTGCTTGGGAGTTTGCTGCTCGCATTACGACCGACGCACAGCCACGCTGCACTGGAAATTGAAATCAATGGCGGGGCTGCCCAGCAAATTCCGATTGCCATTCTGCCCATGGCCGAACCGGCCAGTTTGAGCACCAAAAGTCGGCTACATGAAATTATCATCAATGATTTAAGAAGCAGTGGCCTGTTTCGCGTGATAAACACCTCAGGCATGCCGGCGCTGCCAGTGGAGCCTGCACAGATTAAATACCCTGAATGGAGTGCACTTAAAGCTCAAGGGTTGAGTCTGGGGGAGGTCAAGGTAAACCCGAATGGTGGGTTAACCATCACCATCCATGTTATGGATGTGTTGCGGCAAACTGCCTTGTTACAAGCCAATTATGACATCACTCCGGCACAATACCGTCATACGGCTCACCTGATTGCTGATCAGATTTATGAGAAATTTACCGGCAACGCGGGTGCGTTTGCGTCCCGCATCGCCTATGTGAACAAAGTAGGTAAACGGTACACGCTGCAAGTGGCGGATGCCGATGGGTTTAACGCACAAACGCTGGTGGCCTCGAATGAGCCGATTATTTCACCAGCCTGGTCCCCAGACGGAAATCAATTGGCTTATGTGTCTTACGAAAAGAAAAAGCCGATTGTGTTCGTACAATCGTTATATACCGGTGAGCGCCGCATAGTTGCCAACTTCAAGGGTAACAATAGCGCACCAGCCTGGTCCCCTGATGGGAGTCGACTGGCCATCGTGCTGACCTATGGCGCCAACTCGCAAATTTATACCATTTCACCAGACGGTAAAGACCTGCTACAAGTGACCAAAAGCAATGCAATTGATACTGAACCGGTCTTTTCCCCTGACGGTCAATTCATTTACTTTAGTTCAGACCGCGGCGGCCGGCCACAAATTTACAAGGTCCCTAGTAGTGGTGGCGCAGTAACGCGGGTGACCTTTAAGGGGGCTTATAATGTGAGTCCGCGGTTCTCCCCGGATGGGCGTTACCTCGCCTATATCCGCAACGATGGAGGGCCATTTAAAGTGGCCTTACAGGAGCTGGCGACCGGTGAGGTCAAATTATTGAGTGACGGCCCGCAAGATGAAGCGCCCACTTTTGCCATGAATGGCAGAACGCTCATGTATGCGACCCATGTCAATGGCCGCGGCACACTGGCGACAGTGACCGTAGACGGATTAGTTCGGCAGCGCCTGTCTGAGGCCAGTGGTGATATTCGCGAGCCGGCCTGGGGGCCTGCAATCTTGAAAAAATAAGGTGTATACCGCATCTATCGAATTAGTGTGTTACCAGTAAAAACGCATCAAATAATTAATTTTATCTATTTAAAGGAGATTCCATGAACCAGCTATCCAAGGTGGCCTTGTTGGCTTTGATTTTAACCGCGTGTAAAAGTACACCCATGCAACCTGCCAAGGTGGAAGATGCAAGCAATAAGCCTGTTGCCAGTACCACTGCACCAGTCATGATGGATGACAGCGCAGACAAATCTGCTATCAAAACTGTAGAGGTTGAAAGCAAAGACCTGGGCTTGAACGCACCAGAGCTGGCCAAACGTCAGGTATTTTTTGACTACGACAGCGACCTGATCAAAGAAGAGTACAAACCGGTGATTGCTAGCCATGCCAAATATCTGGCGGCACATCCATCCGTAAAAGTGGTGCTGCAAGGCAATACCGACGAGCGCGGCACCCGTGAGTACAACGTTGCGCTGGGTCAGCGCCGTTCTGTGGCGGTGAAGAAATCCTTGAACCTGCTAGGCGTGTCAGATAGCCAGATTGAAACGGTCAGCTACGGTGAAGAACGAGCCACCCAAAGCTGCAAGGATGACAGCTGCTATCAGAATGACCGTCGCGTAGATCTGGTGTATGCGCAGTAAGGCTTCGCATTGGCTGGCAGCTTGCTGGCTGACTGGCAGCATGGCTGTCTGGTCAGTCAGTCATGCGGCTCTGTTCGATGATAATGAGGCGAGAAAACGCATCCTTGAGGTTGAGGCCAAATCGACGGCCGACCATGAGGCGCAACAATCAGCCATCAGCGAGTTGAACAAAACGCAGCGGGCACTGGATAAGCGCGTACAAAGCTTGGAGTCATTGCTTAACAGCAAGGGCTTGCTGGAAATGCAAAATCAGGTCGAGTTACTCAAGCAAGAGATTGCACAACTGAAGGGGGATCTGGAAGTGATCACCCATCAGCTGGAGAGCATGCAAGCCAAGGAAAAAGAGCTGTATCTGGATATTGACACCCGTTTGCGTCGGCTTGAAGAACAAAAATCTGGGGCTGTCGTACCTGCCGATGCCGTGGCTGCATCTACTGTGATCACTGAATCTAAGCCGCTGGAGCTGACCAAAAGCATGGATACTTTGCAACAAGAGCAGCGTGCCTATGCGGAAGCGGATGGATACAATCAGGCCGCCAGATTCAAGGAGGCGTTTACTGCCTTTGATGGATTTTTACGTTCCTATCCGAATAGCAAGCTGGCACCTGAAGCACTGTATGGCTTGGGGTATGCGCAATACGGTTTGAAAAACTACAAATCATCGATTGCAACCATGCAAAAGTTTGTCGATGCGAATGCGGCCCATGCATTGGCACCACAAGCGTTAATGAGTATCGCCAATAGCCAAATCCAACTGGCGCAGGTGGCTCCGGCAAAAAAGACCTTGAGGCAATTGATTGATCAGTTTCCTAATGCAGATGTGATACCAACGGCGCAAAAACGTCTGAAAATGTTGGAGAGCCTTAGGTAGCTTGGTTTGAGTTGTAGTTTTGCGTAATTCAGGCAGATAGCAATATCTGCCTATTTTGTTTTTTACCAGCGAAGGAATCGTCATCGCATGACGCGTTTAAGAATCTACGAAATTTTTTATTCCCTGCAGGGTGAAAGTTCGCGCGTCGGTTTGCCAACCATTTTTATCCGCTTAACTGGTTGTCCTTTGCGTTGTGGATACTGTGATACCGAATATGCCTTTGATGGTGGCGGTGACATGAGCATCGCAGATATTCTGCAACAGATCGCGGAGTACGATACGCGTTATGTCTGCGTCACCGGTGGTGAGCCACTGGCACAAAAGAACTGTATTCCCTTGCTCAATACCCTGTGCGATGCTGGTTATCAGGTTTCTCTGGAGACCAGTGGTGCTATGGATATCACCCCGGTAGACAACAGGGTCAAGATCATCATGGACGTCAAAACCCCTGGGTCTGGTGAAGTGCATCAGAACCGCTGGTCTAATTTGCCACACCTAAAAGCAGGCGATGAAGTGAAGTGGGTGCTATGCAGCGAGGAAGATTATGACTGGGCAAAGGATATGCTAGCGGTACAGCCGTTTCCTGCCGAGGTTGCGCACCTGTTTTCACCCAGTTTTCATGAGGTGTC
>CAYYBN010000168.1:0-4606 GCA_964470225.1 uncultured Methylotenera sp.
AACTGCATTTAAATCTCCTATGCCTTAAGCGGTAAGCGTGTAGGCTAAATTTTGTAACTGACCTTGGACGGACGCGTCGATAACGGTGTCGCCAACAATAATTTTGATGCCGCCGATGATTTCCGGATCTACGGAAACGCTTGCTTCAATTTTCTTGCCGAACTTGGCTTCCAGACGTTTCACCAAATCTTTGGTTTGTGTGGCAGTGATTTTGCCAGCAGCAATGATGTGTGCGTCCAAGGTGCCTTCATCTTGCGCTTTTAAAGCCTCAAACGCTTCAGCAATGGCAGGCAATAAGGATAAACGGCCATATTCAACCAAAGTCTTGATCAAATTTTGACCATGCTCATTAAGATTGTCGCCACAGACTTTGAGGAAGGCTGCCTGAATATCGGCGGCATTCAGCTTGGGGTCATCAATCAGGGTTTTCATTTGGTCATTGGCTGCGACTGCCGCGGCCAATGCCAACATATCAGACCATGTTGCCAGTGCCTTTTTCTCTTTGCCCAGTTTATAGGCAGCGACTGCATAAGGCCTTGCAATGGTTGAGAGTTCAGCCATGTTTTATCCCTTGTCCCTTAAAGTTCCGCAGCGAGTTTAGCCAGCATTTCGCTGTGCGCTTTGGCGTCAATCTCTTTACGCAGGATTTTTTCTGCACCAGCCACCGCCAGTGTAGACACTTGTGCACGCAGGCCTTCTTTGGCGCGGTTCACTTCCTGCTCGATTTCAGCTTTGGCACCGGCAATAATGCGATCACTTTCGGCTTTGGCATTGGCCTTGGCTTCATCGATGATTTGAGCGGCGCGTTTTTCGGCTTGCCCAATAATCTCACTTGCCTTTGTTTTGGCCTCGTTCAAGGTGACTTCAGATTTTTTCGCAGCCACTTCCAGAGCACTTTTGCCCTCTTGTGCAGCAGCCAAACCATCCGCGATTTCTTTTTGGCGTGTTTCAATCGCTTTTAACAGCGGCGGCCAAACGAATTTCACCGTGAACCAGATCAACACTGCAAATGCGATCGCTTGCGCGATGAGTGTGAAATTAATATTCATGTTGGTTCCATCAAACTGGTTGGTTGAAAGGTTTAAGGTATGACTTAAACCCTACCGTGCGGTGTTTGCACAAAAATTACTTGGCAACCACGCTCAACAATGGGTTTGCGAACGCAAACATCATTGCCAGACCAACACCAATAATGAAGGAAGCGTCAATCAGACCCAACAGCAGGAACACTTTACCTTGCAAAGCAGGAATCATTTCTGGTTGACGTGCAGCGCCTTCCAGGAAACTGGCACACATGATACCAATACCAATACAAGCGCCTGCAGCACCCAAACCAATGATCAAACCGATACCAATGCCTGTGTAGGCTTGAATCAATGCTAAAGCTTCCATTTAATACCCTCTCTTAAGATAAATAATTAAAACAACAACAAACTAGTGCGATTCATGCGCCATGGCCAGGTAGACTACAGTCAGCATCATGAAAATAAAGGCTTGCAATGCCACAATCAAAATATGGAAGATGGACCATCCGGCAGTCAACACAGCACCAAACACTGTACCGGCCAAACCAGTGGCAGCCCACATACCCAACAACAGAAAAATAATTTCACCTGCGTACATATTGCCGAACAGACGCAAGGAATGTGAAAGTGGCTTGGAAACATATTCAATCAGGTTGAACAAAAAGTTGGCAGGCCAAACCAGTGGATTGCTGCCAAACGGGGCACAAAACAATTCATGTATCCAGCCACCCAGCCCTTTAGCTTTGTTGGAGTAGAATATCATGAGTACACAGACCGACAGCGCAAAAGCGAAGGTTGTATTAATATCGGAAGTTGGCACTGCACGCCAATGGTCGAAACCCAAAGCATGCATCATTGCAGCAAAAATATCGACCGGCAGGAAGTCCATGGCATTCATGGCAAATACCCATAGGAATACTGTCAGAGCGGTTGGTGCAATAAAACTGTGACGGTCACCATGAAAAATATTTTTGACCTGATCATCAACAAAACCAAACACCAACTCAACAAAGGCCTGACGCTTGGTAGGTACTCCAGCGGTTGCACCACGTGCCACCCACCACACAAAACCCATTACAATCAAACCTAAAATGACAGACATGGCGAGTGTATCTACATGCAGGGTCCAAAAACTGGTATCGCCAACAGATTGCGCGTTAAACCCCAAATGATGTTGAATGTAACTGGAAGGGGTCAGAGCATGTTCGGAAGATTGTGCGTGTTCAGTTGTCATAATATTCAAATGGTTCAAAGTATCTATTTATACGGGAGCATCAGATTTTGCCAAGGCAAAGCCTGAACACAAGGCTGAAACTGCCAAACCAGCTATCAGTGCTGCCGGGACCAAGCTTTGATAAAGCTTGAATGCTACTAACAACACGAATGCAATCACTAGGATTTTTACGGCTTCGGCTTTTAACAAATTTATCAAGACAGCACTGGCTTGTTGTTTTAGGTAGCCTTTGAGTGCCACTCTGGCAGCCAACCATGCCCCTATTATTACCGCCGCTCCCCCTATCAAGCCTGAGATAGCAGCTGCTTGACCTGCCAGCAGTTGGCTCATTAAAGCAACAAGCAATGTTGCCAAAAGTTGCCATTGCAACATTTGCCGATACAAGCGAGCAGACTTAAGGTAGGCAGACTTCGTATGATGTTCATTGTTTTGCATGACAAAGACCTGCCAACATTTACAGCCATTCACTACAAAGACGCGAGATTTTGAATTATCTCAGACTTGAAGTCAAGCAAAGACTGGCGTTAACTGCATGAATGTGCAAGGGAAATCTAACGAGCCCTGACGTAAGATGCAAATTGCTTATGTTTTTGCGCCATTGGCTGTTAGTTTTGCTATCCAATCATCAAGTTGGTCCAAAGATGCATAATTGAGTTTTAACACTCCGGCTGCGGCTGATTTGGTCTGTATGGTCACCTGAGCGCCCAGCTGCTCACTCAATTGCATTTGTAATGCCACTACATCCGGTTGCGGGGCAACCTTGCTTTTCTTTTGCACTTCGGGTGTCGTTTGCATTAGGCGCTCGATGTCTCGAACCGACAATTGTTCCTGCACGATTTGATTGGCAAACAGAATTTGTTGTGCCGGTTCCAAACTAATGAGTGCACGTGCATGGCCCATGTCTATCTGGTTATCCAGCAGCATGTCTTGCACCATGGGGGTCAGGTTTAATAAACGTAACAGGTTAGATACTGCGACACGCGAACGGCCCACGGCTTGTGCCGCCTGCTCATGCGTCATGCTGAATTCATCTATCAGGCGTTTAATGCCCATGGCTTCTTCTAGCGGATTGAGATTTTCGCGTTGTATGTTTTCGATCAGCGCCATCGCCAGCGCCGCTTCGTCGGCGATGTCTCGTATGATGACTGGCACTTCGCTCAGGCCAGCCTTTTGCGCTGCTCGCCAGCGACGTTCACCGGCGATGATTTCATAGCGATCTTCACCCATGGCGCGCACCAGAATAGGCTGCATGATGCCCTGAGACTGTATGGAATCGGCCAGGGTTTGCAGGGCCTCTTCGTTCATGTATGAACGTGGCTGATATTTGCCCGGCTTAAGTTGCTGTACGTTTAATGTGCGTAAACTGTCGCTGGCGGCCACCGTTTCCACGTCACCTGACAACAATGCATCCAGTCCACGTCCCAATCCCTTTGGTTTTACCATACTGCATTTCCCTTAATAGAGTGATGACCTGACATCGCGTCAGGTCTGATTTTTGGTGATGATTTCCTGCGCCAAATCCAGATAGGCCTGAGAACCCTTGGAGGCCCGGTCATACAACAATACCGGCATGCCATAACTGGGCGCCTCTGCCAGTCTGACATTGCGCGGAATGATGGTGTCATACACCTTTTTGCCAAAGTGACTGACCAGTTGCGCCGATACCTGCTGCGCCAGCATGTTGCGATTGTCAAACATGGTACGCAGCAGACCTTCGATCTCCAGCACCGGGTTAAGGTGAGCACGCACTTTCTTGACTGTGTTGACCAGGTCTGACAAGCCTTCCAGCGCATAGTATTCACATTGCATGGGTATCATCACCGAATGCGCAGCGGTCAGCGCATTCACAGTGACCAGATTGAGTGAAGGCGGGCAGTCTAGCAAGATGTAATCATAGGTATCCGCTACTTTAAGAATGGCCTGCTTGAGACGGGTTTCCCGCGCCATTTCATTGACCAGCTCCACCTCAGCACCGGCCAGGTCACGATTGGACGGCGCAACATCAAACTTGGCGGCTTCTGCCCGTACTACCACCTCTTGCAAACTGCTATTGCCAATGAGCACCTGATAAATGCTGCCCTTAAGGTGACTTTTGTCTATACCGCTGCCCGTACTGGCGTTACCTTGCGGGTCGAGGTCTATTAGCAATACTTGTTTACCATGTTCGGCCAGACTGGCCGCCAGATTAACGCAGGTAGTGGTTTTACCGACGCCCCCCTTCTGGTTGGTAATGGCGATGATTTTCATTGTGGATTCTCAAACACGATTAAATGTCTTTCCGCTTGTAATTGCGGGACTTGCAGGCGAATGATCTGTGTTGGCGTCACCTTGGCCTGTGCTAATTCTA
>CAYYBN010000169.1:0-4585 GCA_964470225.1 uncultured Methylotenera sp.
TGGCACCAAATACCAAGCGTGCGATACGGGCATGTTGAATCGCACCGCTGCACATGGCGCAAGGCTCCAGCGTCACATACAGCGTACAGTCCACCAGCCGGTAGTTGCCCAGCGTTTGTGCGGCATAGCGCATGGCCTGAATTTCGGCATGGGCAGTGGGGTCATGTAAGCCTATCGGCGCATTGCGGCCTCGGCCTATGATTTGCCCATCTTTGACGACGATGGCACCCACCGGGACTTCTCCTGCGGCGGCAGCTTGTTCGGCCAAGGCCAAGGCCGCTTGCATAAACAATTCATCTTCTGGCTGCATGGCTACGTGACTCGGCGCTTACATGATGCGCTAGCGTTTACCCACCGTTTTATCGGCAAAACGAATCAGGATATACACCAGCCCCATGACAAACGCCCCGGCCAGCCAGATGCTGATTTCTTCGGTAGTGGGGGTGGCATCTTGCACTGGCAGCACAATCAGTTTGCGCAGGAACATCACCAGCACCACTTCAACAAAGGTTTCTACCTGTAATTTGTGTCCACGCAGGTAGCGGATTTCCGCTGAAATTAAGGCCGAGATGGACCACAGCAACATCAAGGTGCCCAGCGCATGCAAAAAGCCATGCACCAGGTTGTGTGCATAAGCGGCTTCTTTGACATCGACAAAAAACAACCAGGTAAACATCACCACCGAGACGGCCAAGGCCAGGCCAATAATCAGGTGCGCCAGTCCATTCAGCCAGAGCATGGCTTTAATGGCAAAGCGGTTGAGCGGTTCAAACTCTTCGGGCAATTGTTCGTGCGGGGCAGGATTATTCATGGCAGACCTTAAAAAATCAGCTCAATAATAAATCATTCAGTGGCAATTGTTGTAGCTGTTTGAGTAACCATTGCATGGCTTTGCCCATGTCTTGCGGGCGTTGCTGGCGCCAGGCGATAAAGGTTTGCCCGACCGGTTTGGGTTCGGAGACTTGCTTGATGACCAGTTGCCCTTGTTGTACCGCTTTTTCAGCCAGTTTGATGGGCAAATAGCCAACCGCAATGCCGGACAGATGCGCCTGTAACTTGGCTTGCATATCCGGCACGCTTAACACATCTTGGCCAGTGAGAATGCCCGAAGTGCGCGGTGGCAAGTTGCGTGAACTGTCGGCGGCGGCCACCACGCGGTACTGCACGATTTCTGCACTACTCAGCGGCTCAGGCAGCGATGCCAGCGGATGCTGCGGCGCCACCGCGAACACAAACTCCAGTTGACCAAGCAAAAAAGTGGCAAAGCCGCTGCCAGACGGCGGGTCGCCGGGCGCGCCCAGTGCAATATCGGCGCGGCCGCTTTGCAGCGCGTCCCAACTGCCGCCGTACACCTCGCGCAGCAATTTGACGCGGGTGCCGAAGCCCAGGGCATAAAAGCCCTGCAACACGTCCAGCACCGGCTGAAAATCGAACAGATCACTGACGGCGATGGTGATGTCGGTTTCAACCCCGGTGGCCACTCTGCGCACACGGCTTTCCAGCGCTTGTGCGGCATCCAGTAGGTAGCGACCTTCTTTCAATAACTCTGCGCCGGCCTCTGTCAGGGTGGCGCGGTGACCGCTGCGGTCAAACAGTTCCAGCCCGAGGTCTTCTTCCAGTTTGCGTATGGTGTAGGTGAGGGCGGAAGGCACGCGATACAGCGATTCGGCTGCGGCGGCAAAGCTGCCTTTGCGGTCTATGGCGTCAATGACTTCCAACGCTTCCAGGCTTAGTTTAATGCTCACGGTTTCATCTCACGTTTCGGTATGCGCATATTGATGCAATTGTGCGGGTGCTGATGGATTTGACTTTTAATCAAAAAAATTGAACAAAGTATACAAAATGTTTTGCTATTACTGTAGATAGTGATTGCATATCATACACTTAACTTTTCAAAAGGAGTGAACAAATGCTGACAGTACGACGTTCGCAAGACCGCGGTTATGCCGACCATGGCTGGTTGCAAAGTTATCATAGCTTCTCCTTTGCCAGCTATTACGATCCAGCCCACATGGGGTTTTCTGTGTTGCGGGTCATCAATGACGACCAGATTGCCCCCGCCACCGGCTTTAGTATGCACGGTCACCGTGATATGGAGATTATTACCTACATGCTGGATGGTGAATTACGCCACATGGACAGTATGGGCAACGGTTCAGTGATTAAAGCTGGCGATGTGCAGCGCATGACGGCTGGCACCGGCGTGCGCCATAGCGAGATGAATGCCTCAAGTCTAACCACTGCACATTTGCTGCAAGTGTGGATAGAACCAGACACTTTGCATTTGACACCTGGCTATGAGGAGCAGCATATAGACCATGCCGCCAAACATAACCGTTGGGCGCTGGTGGCGGCTAAAGCCGACCCGGCTGCTGCTTTGCAGGTGCATCAGGACATGCGGCTGTGGGCCACCGTGCTCGATAGCAGCGAAAGTTTGCCTATCAACGTTGTGACTGGGCGTGCAGCCTATGTGCATGTGGCACGCGGTGAGGTGACTATCGATGGCCAAACGCTGGTCACGGGCGATGCGCTTAAAGTGAATGCGGCTGCAACCCTCACTCTGAGCGCTGTCGCCAACAGCGAGGTGTTGTGGTTCGATTTACCTGGCGAGCCGTTTGCGAGCTAGAGCCTTTTAAATACAGTTGTCACATGCTTTATTTAATCTTTTAACCCTATGCATCAAGGAGATACAACATGACACAAATTGCAGTGGTTTATCACAGTGGCTATGGTCATACCGGCGAGCAGGCCAAAGCCGTGGCGCGCGGCGCACAAAAAGTGGAGGGCGTTACCGTACACCTGCTCAATGTGGATGAGGCGCAACAGCAATGGGAATTGCTCAAGGCCAGTGACGCCATTATTTTTGGCAGCCCCACCTACATGGGCTCGGCATCAGCACAGTTTAAAGCGTTTATGGATGCCAGTTCCAAGGCCTGGAATGTGCGTGACTGGCAAGATAAAATCGCCGCCGGTTTTACCACATCGGCCAGTCAAAACGGCGATAAATTAAACACGCTGATACAACTGGCGATTTTTGCTGCCCAGCATGGCATGATCTGGGTGGGTCAGGACCTCTTGCCGGGGAACAATAACAGCAAGGGTTCAGTCAACGATTTAAACCGTCTGGGCAGCTTTTTGGGCGCCATGGCGCAAGCCAATGCCGACGAAGGACCAGACACTGCACCAATACAAAGCGACTTGCTCACTGCCGAACATTTAGGTGAACGTGTGGCCACCGTTGCCAAACGCTTTACCGCTTAACTTTAAAAAGAGAACGCCATGAAAAAAACATTCTTCGCCTTGGCTTTGTTGGCAGCCTTACCTGCATTGGCCGCCACTGAGACTTACAACATTGATGCCACCCACAGCTTTGCTAATTTCAGCATCCGCCATGTGGTGTCTAAAACTTCTGGTACCTTTAACGATGTGACGGGGGTGATTACGCTAGATCCTGCTAACCTGAACACATCCACCGTGCGTGCCAATATCAATGTCAGCAGCGTCAATACCGGGTTTGGAAAACGTGACGAGCATATCAAGGCCGATAAGTATCTGGATGTCGCGAAATATACGCAAATTCAGTTTGAGAGCACCAAAATCACCGCCAGCAACCAGACTCAGGCCGTGATGCAAGGCAAACTGACCATGCATGGCGTGACCAAACTGGTGGATATTCCGGTAAAAGTGCAGGGCTACGGCAGTGACCCTTGGGGCGGTCAGCGCGCGGGAGATGAAGGCCATATCACGCTCAAAGCGTCTGACTACGGTTTTGGTTGGGCGACTGGGCCCAATGCGCCGGTGGGCGACGACATTGAAGTCACCCTGCTGATTGAAGGCGTCAAAGCGAAATAACTATTGAGATTAACTGGAGAATATTGATGGCTTTGGACTTGTTTTCGCCCGCACAACTGGGTGCAATTTCTCTGAGTAACCGGGTGGTGATGGCACCGCTGACGCGTAACCGTGCCGGCGAGGGTGGTGTACCGCAAGCCATCAACGCCACCTATTATGCACAGCGTGCCAGTGCCGGGCTGATTGTGTCTGAAGCGACTCCGATTTCACCGATGGCGCATGGTTATCCAGCCTTGCCCGGCATTTATACTGATGCGCAAGTGGCCGGCTGGCGTAAAGTGACTGATGCCGTGCATGCCGCCGGTGGCAAAATGGTGTTGCAGTTGTGGCATGTGGGGCGTATTTCACACCCCAGCTTGCTGCCGAACAAAGCCCTCCCGGTAGCACCTTCGGCCATTCAACCGGCCGGACAAGCCTTTACCTACGAGGGACTGGTGGATTATGTAACCCCACGCGCCTTGGAAGCCTCCGAGTTACCCGCGTTGGTGCAAGAATACGCGCAAGCGGCGCGTCATGCCTTGGCGGCTGGCTTTGATGGTGTAGAAGTGCATGCTGCGAATGGTTATTTGCTAGACCAGTTTTTGCGTGATGGCAGCAATCAGCGTCAGGATGCTTATGGCGGCAGCGTAGAAAACCGCATGCGCTTGTTGCAAGAAGTGTTGCAAGCGGTGACAGGCGCGATTGGTGCTGACAAGGTGGGCATACGCTTATCGCCGGTGAACCCATTTAATGA
>CAYYBN010000170.1:0-4265 GCA_964470225.1 uncultured Methylotenera sp.
ACTTCTGTTGGTCAGATCATCGCAGATGCGATGGACAAAGTAGGTAAAGAAGGTGTCATCACCGTTGAAGACGGTTCCGGCCTGACCAACGAGCTGGATGTGGTTGAAGGCATGCAGTTTGACCGTGGTTATCTGTCCCCTTACTTCATCAACAACCCAGAACGCCAAATCGCCTTGCTGGACAATCCATTCGTGTTATTGCACGACAAAAAAATCTCCAACATCCGTGACTTGCTGCCCACCCTGGAGCAAGTGGCTAAAGCCGGTCGTCCATTGCTGATTATCGCTGAAGATGTCGACGGCGAAGCGCTGGCAACTTTGGTTGTGAACAACATTCGTGGCATCCTGAAAACCACTGCGGTGAAAGCCCCTGGTTTCGGTGACCGTCGTAAAGCCATGCTGGAAGACATCGCCATTTTGACTGGCGGTACTGTAATTTCTGAAGAAGTAGGCCTGAAACTGGAAAGTGTACAACTGCACGACCTGGGCCAAGCCAAACGCATCGAAGTCGGTAAAGAAAACACCATCATCATCGACGGCGCGGGCAACGAAGAAGCGATTAAAGCGCGTATCGGCCAAATCAAGACCCAAATCGAAGAAGCCACTAGCGACTACGACCGTGAAAAGCTTCAAGAACGTTTGGCCAAACTAGCCGGCGGAGTCGCGGTTATCAAAGTAGGTGCGGCCACCGAAGTGGAAATGAAAGAGAAAAAAGCCCGCGTGGAAGATGCATTGCACGCCACACGTGCTGCGGTAGAAGAAGGCATTGTCGCTGGTGGTGGCGTAGCGCTGATCCGTGCCCGTGACGCGATTGCCAAAGTGAAAGGTGACAACCTGGATCAAGAAGCCGGTATCAAAATCGTCTTGCGCGCGGTAGAAGAGCCTTTGCGTCAGATCACCCAAAACGCCGGTGTTGAGCCATCTGTGGTGGTCAACAACGTGGCTGCCGGCAAAGGTAACTACGGTTACAACGCCGCCAACGAAACCTATGGTGATATGGTGGAAATGGGCGTGCTGGATCCAACCAAAGTGACCCGCTCTGCATTGCAAAACGCCGCTTCTGTGGCTGGCCTGATGCTGACCACGGACTGCATGGTAGCCGAACTGCCTAAGGAAGATGCACCAGCTGCGCCAGATATGGGCGGTATGGGTGGCATGGGCGGCATGATGTAACTTTTGGTTTGATGACATCATTTGCCGACCATTAAACACCAATGGTGCGGCATGATGTCATTTCAGCGTCGCTAAAGCGGTGATTGCTGCGTTGCTTTATCTTTGCCGTACTGATTGTACTGTCTTCGGATAAGCGCCTTGCACTCCCTGCTTTATCTTGCCGAATTGCCCTAAGTAGCATTCAAGACAAAACCCGCGATGGCGGGTTTTGTTTTATCCAAGACTCTCCGTCATAATAACGGATTCAACTTTGCGTCCATCCGGGCGTTCCTTTAATCAAGAAAGCACATCACGTCATGACCGAGCAATTAACCACACTCACCCAACGTCTAAGCTATATCGTGGGTGAAAATATGGCCCATCAACTTAAAAATGATGGCCTAGAGCTAGATGCGTCTGTCGTGGCGCTGGCAGTCAATGACGTCATGTCTGGTCATGCATCTCGCTTAACTGATGCTGAAAAACAAAGTGCCATCGAGCAAATACAACAGGAAAGTCAGGCGAGGCAGATGGCCGCGCACGCAAAAAACAGAGCAGAAGGTGAAGCTTATCTGGCCGCCAACGGCAAAAAGGAAGGCGTGACCACCACTGCTAGCGGCTTGCAATACAAACCACTGCTGGCTGGCAACGGTGCTAAACCCACCACCAAAGACCGTGTAAAAGTGCACTACCATGGCACGCTAACTGACGGTACGGTATTTGATAGTTCTTATCAGCGTGGCGAGCCGATAGTCTTTCCGGTGACCGGCGTGATTGCCGGTTGGGTAGAAGGTTTGCAACTGATGAATGTGGGCAGCAAATATGAACTGACCATTCCAGCCAATCTGGCCTATGGTGCGCAGGGTAGCGGCCCGGTGATAGGCCCGGATGCGACACTGGTGTTTCAGGTAGAACTGTTGGGTATCGAGTAATGCCCTGATTTCTTTTGGCCATAAAAAAACCAGACCTGTTGCGGTCTGGTTTTTTTATGGCTACCAACTCCAATTCAATAGCTAAGCTGACTCCTGACGTTGACCTCGCCCAAGCAAGGCAGTCACCGCCGCTTGCGCGGTTTTCTGATTGGTGAGCAGTTGGTTGACCTCGTAGGTAATCGGCATTTCCACACCAATCACTTCGGCTCGCCGCATCACTTCACGCGCGGTATTTACCCCTTCGGCCACATGCCCCAAGCCAGCCAGAATGGCTTCCAATGACTTGCCCGACGCCAGTTGCAGGCCCACTTCACGGTTACGTGAGTATTGGCCGGTACAGGTTAAAATCAAGTCTCCCGCCCCTGCCAGCCCCATAAAAGTCTCAGCCTTGGCGCCTAAGGCCATCCCAAATCGGGTAATCTCAGCCAGCCCACGGGTAATCATGGCGGCGCGGGCATTATTACCAAAACCCATGCCATCAGAAATACCGGCAGCAATCGCCATGACGTTTTTCACCGCACCTCCCACTGAGGCACCGACCACGTCTGTGCTGTCATAGACACGCAAACAACCACCGTGTATCAGTTGCGCCGCCTGTTGCGCCAGTTCGGCGCGGTTCGCGGCCAGAGTAATGGCGGTAGGCAGGCCACGCACCAGTTCGGCGGCAAAGCTGGGGCCACTTAAAGCACCCCATGGATAATCTGCCCCTAGTTCTTCCTGCGCGACTTCAAACGGTAATTTGGCTGTTTGCGGCTCCAGGCCTTTGTTGGCCCAAATAAGTGGCTGCGTAATGCCTAGCGCCTTTAGCTGTTGCAACATGGGGCGAAAGCCAGTGGTGGGTACCACTGACAGTATCAGATCAGCACCGTTGATAGCAGTGGCCAAATCCTCTTCTACCGATAGCTGCTGCGGGAAAGGAAAATCACCAAGATACAGTGGATTCGCACGCGCCTTGCGCATACCTGACACATGGCCGCTGTTACGTGCCCACAAGGTCACATGGTGACGTAAAGCGATGTGCATGGCCAGCGCCGTGCCCCAAGCACCAGCCCCCAAAACCGCAACTTTAAACATGCACCGTGTCCATCAGGCGAATTTGGTCCGTCAACTAAGTAGCTTAGTTAGGCGCGCCCGCTGCTTCGGCTTCCTGCTGCTGACGCTGCATATACAATGCTTCGAAGTTGATAGGGTTGAGCAACACCGGCATGAAACCGGCGCGGGTCACCATGTCGGAAATGGCTTCACGGGCATAAGGGAACAGAATGTTAGGGCAGGCCACCGCCAAGATAGGCTCCATATTTTCTTGTGGCACATTACGCACAGCAAAAATACCAGATTGGGTGACTTCAACCAAGAAAGCAGTTTTGTCTTCAATTTTTGCGGTCACTGTCACTTTGATAGAGACATCAAAAATACCCTCCTGCACTTGTTGTGCAGCGTTGCCCAGTTCTACGTTGATTTGCGGCGTAGTGCGCTCGGTATAAATGGCGGGCGCATTGGGCACTTCAATCGAAGCGTCACGTACGTACAGTTTTTCGATATTAAACACTGGCAGATTGGTGTCTTCTGCCTGTGGTTGGTTGTCCTGAGCCATGAATTGTCCTTGGTTTTGGTTAAAAAAAGTACGCTATTTTAACCTTAGTCGGTCGGACTGACCATGTGTTTTTACGCAGGAAGACTGCGCCTATGACCAAGGAGGGTTAGCCCGCCAGTAAGGGAACCAGGCCACCTTGCTGATCCAGTGCATGCAGATCATCAAAGCCACCCACATGGTGATCATCAATAAAAATTTGCGGGACGGTGCGGCGACCGGTATTGGCCATCATTTCTTCGCGCAAGGCTGGCTGCAAATCTACACGCCGTTTTTCGATCTCATTGACGCCACGCTGGCGTAACAAGCGTTCGGCATTGATACAATAGGGACACACTGCCGAGGTGTACATCACGACTTTCGCCATCATCAACTCCTGAAAAACAAATTTAGTGGCCTAAAGGCATGTGGGCCTCTGCCCAGGCATGGAGTCCACCTTTCAGCAGGTGTAACTGGGTGAACTGCTCGCCTTTGAGTATGCGGCTGGCTGCACGTGACTGACTGCCATTCTGGCAGACCAGCAACACGGGTTTGTCGCGGTAACGCACAAGCTCTTCCTTACGGGTCAGCAACTCGGCCAACGGGATGTG
>CAYYBN010000170.1:4275-4568 GCA_964470225.1 uncultured Methylotenera sp.
AGGCTTGTGCATCACGTACATCCACAATCAGCGCTTTGTTGCGGTTGATGAGTAGCACCGCTTCAGTCACCGAAATGGTTACGGCGCTTGCACCCATCACACCCAACAGTGGCCAGAGTAACATCAAGCCAGAACCCAGGGCCAGACCAATCAGCAAGGCATTGTGTTTAATAAATTCCACGTTGTGTTTTCCAATAAAAAACGCCACCTACAGGCTGGCAGAACCGGCGATTTGCCCGCCTGACATAGGCTGGCTAGCCAACTGTGCATTATAATGGAGTCTTGTTAAACCC
>CAYYBN010000171.1:0-3098 GCA_964470225.1 uncultured Methylotenera sp.
GAACAAGGTGCGCAGCATGAAATTACGGGTAATGGGGTGGTCACCATACAGGTTACCAATCGCCATCTTGGGGTCGGCGCCATATTGCTCCGCAGCTTTGTCGACCACAATGCCGGGTGAAACCTTAATGCCCAGGTAATCAGCCACTTCTTGCAAGCCGCGGAAATTGTCATCGTCGAGCAGCCATAAGACATTGCCACCCGCTTCAATGTAGGCCTTGATTTTTTTCGCTTCAACCGGACTGACATCCACTTGTGGGGACGCAATCACCAGCATGGCACCATTGGCAGGCACCGCTTGTGCAATGGTCAGGTCAGGGTTAGCAAATTTAAAGCCTTTGCTTTCCAGTTGTTTACCAAACTCGCCGAGGTCATGGTTTTTGGTGCCTTGCAACAGGCGCTCACCGTGACCATCCAGATACATCACCGGCTGGTTGTTGGTACGTGACAGGCGCACCAGCAAATTGGTCATTTCCTGCTCGGCAAAAGGTGGTGTGATGTGTTCACTGCGTTTGTTGTATTCCACCACAGTTTCGCCATCCACCTTAACGCCGGCCTCTTGCGCCTGTTTAGGCTCCTCTGAAGGGTTCACAAACTTGATGAATACATTGCGCTTTTCGCGCTGATAGCGTGCTACAAAATCCAGCATGCCCTTGCGGAAGGTATCGCCATGGTTGGCATCATCATTGGTCGCATAGACGGTGATATTGATGTCACCCTGCATTTGCTTTAGGATATTGACACTGCCTTGGGTCAGAATATTGCGGTTGGCTTGGGTAATGTCTTTGGCCAGCCGGTACTGGCTGGTGACATAACCCAGCATCATGATCAGTGTCAAAAACACCAGTACAAAGGTCCAGTTTTGTGCCAGCAGTTGTAGTCTTAAGGTACGGTTAATTTTCATAATGATTCAATCTCAACGGTGGGCGATTAGCCACGCAATCTGTCTGCATCGAGACGGCGTATCGTCAAGGTCAGGAAGGTCACAATAAAGAGGGCAAAATAGCTAAAGTCTGCGGTATCGAGCAAACCACCAGCAAACGACTGAAAATGGTTCATCAGCGACAATTTCAGCATCAGGCTGGTGGGGTCACCGGCAAAAAAACGGTCCAGAATCATCAACACAAACAGGGCGATAAAACTCAAAATACCCGCCACAATCGGTTGGGACGTGAGACTGGAAAAATATACGCCCAATGCCGAAAAAGCAGAAGCCATTAATAACAGGCCCAACGAGTTGGCGGCAATGTAACCAAAGTCAATGTCCGCCCAAATATTCAGCGTTGATAGCATGACGGCAACATACACCACCAAAATGGCCAGAAACACCACCAACCCTAAAAATTTGCCGATGACAATTTCACTGATGGACAGTGGCGCACTGAACAAAAATGGCATGGTTTGGCTGCGACGCTCCTCGGAAATTAGGCGCATTGAGAGCAACGGCACCGAGAACAGCATAATGAATGACGCCAGCCCATACACGGTTTGACCGACAAATTGGGTGACACCAATGCGTTCTGCCGGGCGTATCGAACCGGACATGACTTCAAAATAATTGTTCACCCCGTTCAGGTAATAGGTGCCAAACGCAAAGGTTAGCAAGGCCAAAATAACCCAACCCATGGGTGAGGCAAACATGCTTTTCAGTTCTTTTCTTGCAATATTCCAAATCATGATGGACTTCCTTGTGTAACCGCAGTGATTACAAATCAGGCCGCTTGCGCTGGCACTTCGGTTTCGTGATAAGTCAATTGAACAAACACATCTTCCAGACTGGTTTGGTCAGGAGCGATGTGGTACAAGCCCCATTGCCCGGCTACCGCAGCCTGTACAATCGCTTCATGAGGCTGCGTGCCCTCGGCGAAGCGTACGCGCCACATCTGGTCGACTGGCTCCACTTCGGTCACACCGGCAATGGCTGCAAGCTGGCTGATTGCTGGTGGCTGACGCAATCCCACCAGCAGCTTGTTCCCTATGCGTTGCTGTTTGAGCACATCAATGCCACCGTTGAAAACCAACTTACCTTTGTCGATGATTTGTACATGGTCGCAGACCATTTCAACTTCCGGCAAAATGTGGGTGGAGACAATGACGCTGTGTGCCTGACCGATTTCCTTGATCAGGGCGCGGATGTCACGAATTTGTATTGGGTCCAAACCAACGGTGGGCTCGTCTAAAATCACCACCATCGGGTTGTGAATAATGGCTTGCGCAATGCCTACACGCTGTTGATAACCGTTAGACAGGTTTTCAATCAGGCGTTTGCTCATGTGAGTCAACCCGCAACGCTCCTTGGCTGAATCGACTGCCTTGCGAATTTGACGGCTGGGTACCTGATGCAGGCGCGCGGCAATGGTCAAGTACTCATCAACGGTAAATTCTTTGTACAGCGGGCGCATTTCAGGCAAATAACCAATCAGTGCCTTGGCCTCTTTGGGATGCTCCATCATGTCGATGCCGCAGATTTTGACGCTACCGGCGCTGGGGGCTAAGTTGCCTGTCAGCATTTTCATGGTGGTAGACTTGCCCGCACCGTTAGGGCCCAGAAAACCCAGCACCTGCCCTTGTTGCAGATGAAAGCTTACATCACTCACGGCAGCCCGGCCACCATACAAACGGGTCAATTCAATTGCTTCTACTGTTAAGTTAGCCATTTTTATATCTCATGGTTTCGGGTTACTTCGTTGCTTACTGCGTATTGCTTAAGACTTTGCGGTCTAACATAAACCACGGCACAGACGATCAACGTTTCAAGATGACTGCATCGCCAGCGGTAGATGATTTTCACCCAAACCGACTTGTTTGCAGCCTGTTCATCTTAATAAGCACAGCGAGTTAGCGCGACTTATAATGACAATAAAAGCGTCAAAAAGTTGGTTTTAGCTGGTTATTTTGTCGGCCTTGACCCTCGTGCGCCATAAGCCAATTACAATTCAGTTACAAATCCGGCATTATGGATGAACTTGCCGGAACTGTCACGGACTAACTCAATGTTGCACCATGACAAACCGCGCTTAGAGTCAAGCCAAGTTTAGCGGCAGACTAAAACAAACAGGCTTTTTTGTCACACGCTCCGCCCCGCATTATAATGTGTTT
>CAYYBN010000171.1:3108-4562 GCA_964470225.1 uncultured Methylotenera sp.
TCACTGTTCACACCACGCCGCGTGGTGCTGTCATTGCTGCTGGCAATCGCCAGCCCCTTGAGTTGGTCAGCCAACAGCAGCGCACTCAATGCCGCGCCCACCATCACCGGACCATCTGCCGAGTTTGTTTATAAATACCTGCTGGGTGAAGTGGCTGCACAACGTGGTGAATACGCATTGGCCGGACAGCTATTCTTGGACCTGGCCAAACAAACACGCAACCCCGCGTTGGCCGAGCGTGCCACACAAGCTGCAGCAGTGGCACGTGTTCCGCAATTGGCATTGCCTTCAGCGGCGCTGTGGTCAGAATTGGCACCGGACTCCATGCCAGCCGCCGAAGCAGCCAGTCAAATGTTTATTGCTGCCGGCGACCTTAAACAGGCCTTGCCACAAATACAAAAAGTGTTGAGTCGCGAATCGGTTCGTGCCAATGCTTTTATGGAACTGAATGGCCTGCTGTCCCGTTTGCCTAACAAAAAAGAAGTCCTCGAAGCCATACAAACGCTGGCGAAGCCTTACCCCTCATTGCCGGAAGCGCACTTTGCCATTGCACAAGCAGCTTACTTTGACAGCAATTTTGGGTTGTGGGATGCCGAGTTAAATGAAGCCAATCGTTTGCGTCCGGAATGGGATGCGCCTGTACAAATGCGTGGTCAGGTGTTGGGTGAAAAAGACCCACAAAAAGCGGTTGATCTTTACCGCAGTTTCTTGAAACGCACCCCCGAGGCCGATCAGGTACGCTTGTTACTGGCGCGTACCCTGTTGGCGCAAAAGAATACGCGTGATGCGAAAATCGAGTTTTCCAGACTGGCTGAGAAACACAAAAACAACCCAGAAATGAATGTGATTGTCGGCTTGTTGGCGCTAGATGCCAAAGAATATGAATTGGCTGACCGGTCGTTACAAGCTGCACTTTCCACTGGGTTCAAAGAGCCGAACAAGCTTTACTATAATCTGGGTCGTTCCGCAGCCGAGCAGAAAAAAGACACGCAGGCGTTGGAGTGGTTTAACCAGATATCTGCAGGCGAGCAATTCTTTGCCGGTCGACTGGCGGCGGCGCCCATACTTGCACGCAATCAAGGTGTAGATAAGGCGATTGCCATGTTGGATGAAGTCGACGGTTTAACGCTGGACCAGCAGGCCGTGGTCATACAAACAGAAGCCATGTTGCTGAATCAGGCCAAGCGCTATCAGGAAGCATTTGACCTGCTGCAAAAAGCCAACACCAATCTGCCCAACAATACCGATGTCATGTATGACTTTGCCCTGAGCGCCGAGCGCATGGGCAAGTTCGATATCATGGAACAGACCTTATACAAGCTGATCAAGCTGAAGCCAGACTCGGCAGCAGCATACAATGCACTCGGCTACTCCTTTGCCGACCGCAATATCAAGCTGATTGAAGCGAAAAACCTGATTGAGACTGCTGTCAAGCTGGCGCCAAATGACCATTA
>CAYYBN010000172.1:0-4546 GCA_964470225.1 uncultured Methylotenera sp.
TTGCTTCATTTCGACGTGACGCATGTTTAAGTAAGGCACCGTCAACGTACCGCCGCCTATCGACACCAGCGCTGAAATCACGCCGATGCCCAGTGACACGAGTCCAACTTCAGTATTGCCGGGGAGTGTTATATTCTGCGCAACCGTATCAGACAGGCTAACCGCACTGGCAGGCGGCTGATCGCGCAGCATACGCATCGCGGCATACAGCGCAAACGCAGCAAAGAATGCCGTCAGGGCAATCACGTTGAGTCGCACCACCAGTAAAGTAGCCAACATGGCGCCTACAAACGCCATCGGCGCCATGCGCCAGACATAGGACCAGACGATATTGCCACGCAGATGGTGCGCCCGTATGCTGGATAGCGAGGTGAATACAATACACGCCATGGATGTGGCCAATGCCGCATGAAATGCCAGCGTATGCGTCCAGCCATGCGCCATAAAAATGGCGCTCAATACCGGCACCAGCACCATGCCACCACCGATGCCCAGCAAACCGGACAAGATGCCGACCACCACGCCGGTTAGGGCAAACCAGAGGTATGGCTGTGAAAATAATTCAGGCACAACAAACCCACCTTGATATCAAACGTCGCCAGTATAACAGGCACTGGTAATTGTGTTGATTTTTGTTACAATAATCAACATGAATGATACCTCTGATGAAAAATCAATACTTAACAAACCCGTCGATAAAGTCCTGGGTGGCAAACGGCCTGGTGCTGGGCGCAAGACTGGTTCGGGCACCTACCAAGAGCCAACCACCGTCATGCGTGTACCACTCAGTCAAAAAGCTACTGTCACCCACTTACTGACGGCTTACGCTGAAAAACAGCGTCGCACCCAGCTCAAACAAAATCTGGACAGCCTGAAGGAGTTTGACCTGCCCGCGTTACAGCCGAGCACCGTCAGCCTGCCCCTGTTTCAATCCAAGGTTGCCGCCGGGTTTCCCTCACCTGCCGATGACCATGTGGAAAGACGGCTAGACCCCAACCAGTATCTGATCGACCAAGCCGACAGTACCTTTTTCGTTACCATACAGGGCGAGTCCATGATAGAAGCCGGGCTGATGCCGGGTGACAAGGCCGTCGTTGATAAATCGAAAATGCCGGTGGTCGGTGACATTGTACTGGCCATGATAGACGGCGAATTCACCATTAAAACCCTGGCCAAACAAAAAGATGGCCGTCCACGGCTGCTACCTGCCAACAGCTCGGGCAAGTACACGCCCATTATGATTGGCGATGGCATGCAGTTTGAAATCTGGGGCGTCGTGACGGGGTCGTTTAGGCGGTTTAGATGAGAGCGTTGGTAGCGCCCGTAAAAAAGCCGGTAACTTTTCGATGGGATACTCCCATCACAAGCCCGGTGGATCTTTAAGTTAAGCGATTACCAACAAAAAAGCACTCTTTAATGTGTGCAGTACCGATAAAAAACCCGGCACTAGGCGGCCGGGTCTTTTGTAGATCAGAACAAATTATTTGTTCATGACGTACATGGTTACTTCAAAGCCAAAACGCATTTCAGTAGCAGCTGGTTTGGTCCACATAATGATCTCCTTAGATCTGTTTATTTTCACTCAACCCCATGTCGAGTGCGTGATGAGATTATGAAGGGATCAGGCACAGGTGTATTCGTCACCGCCTTGAACAGAGACTAAGGATTTTACTGAACAAGGCCACACAATGAATCAGGCAATTTTTATGCAAACCCTGCAACGTCACATTGCACTAGTTGATGTGAATAATTTTTATGTCAGTTGCGAGCGGGTATTTAACCCTCATTTGCGCAACAAACCGGTGGTGGTGCTCAGCAATAACGATGGATGCGTGGTAGCGCGCAGCCAAGAGGCTAAAGCACTGGGTATCCGCATGGGGGCACCGTGGTTTCAGATACGCAAGTATGCCGAACAGCAAGGTGTCATTGCTTATTCTTCTAACTATGCGCTGTATGCCGACATGAGCAATCGTGTCATGTCGATCTTGCGCAACTTCAGTCCGGCCCAAGAAATTTACTCCATCGACGAATCGTTTCTCGACCTCAGCAGCTTTGCCAGCCGAGACTTGCAGGCGTATGCGCAAATGTTGCGGCAAACCGTGCTGCAATGGACAGGTTTGCCGGTGTGTATAGGCATTGCCAGCAGCAAGACGTTGGCCAAGCTGGCCAACCACTGCGCCAAACACGATGCCAGCCTGCAGGGTGTATGCCACTTTAACCAGTGGTCAACACAGGAGGTAGACAGGCGTCTGCAACAAATCGATGTGGGTGAGGTGTGGGGCGTCGGGCCACGCTTATGCAAACAATTGAAAGCGCTCAAGATTGAATCCGCATACGACTTGAAACTGGCCGATGCCGAAACCCTGCGCCAGCGCTTTAGTGTGGTCATGGAAAAAACCATCCGCGAGCTCAATGGCACCACTTGTCTGGAGCTGGAGTCGGTTCGTGCTCCACAGCAGCAAATCCTCAGTTCGCGTAGCTTTGGTCAGCCGGTCTACAGCCTGCAATCACTGAGTGAAGCGGTGACACTGTACACCAGTCGCGCAGCGGAAAAACTGCGCAAACAGCAACTGTATGCAGGCAGCATGTATGTGTATATCCGTACCAGTCTATTTCGTGACAACCAGCCGTTTTATACCAATGCCATGACATTGCCGCTGACCAACCCCACCAACAGCACCCTGACGCTGACGCGCATCGCACTGGCGATTCTGGAACAGATTTATCAACCGGGTCACGCCTATGCCAAAGCGGGCATTTCACTCGGCGAACTGACGCCCGCCAGCGCCATGCAATGCGACCTGTTTGACAGTGATCATGGCCATGAAAAGTCAAACAAACTGATGCAGGCGATGGACAGCATCAATCGCAAGATGGGCAAGGCCACTTTGCGACTCGCCAGTGAAGGCCAGACGCAGAACTGGCGTATGAAACAGGAGCGCAAAAGCCCGTGTTACACCACCGATTGGACACAGCTGATAGTTGCCAGCTAAGTGCCAGCCGGCCTGTATCGCTGCGCTGGTCTCTCTGCTACAAAAAATGACTATTCAACGACAATGAATCAAAGTGGTGGGCGGCCAGGACTGAATCGCCCTCTTGCACCTGATGTGTCTGCATATCACTGCATGCCCCATGCGTATTGAACATTTGCCTATCCAGCGAGCACTCCGCGTTTTATTTCTTTTAAAACAGATGCATGTCAATCGTCATTTCACATCATGACCCGCCTGATTCGACTGCTTTCCATTGTTTAGAAAGTAATCTTGCCGCAGCAATATCTTCAGCGACCATAGTTTTAGACAATTCGTCTCTTGCCTGCTGTGCACCGACATGGTCTTGCTTGGCCGCCAGATCAAACCACATATAGGCCAATTTACTGTCTTTTTTCACGGCAACGCCATCACGATACAATTGCCCCAGTTCAAACTGAGCCTTGTGGTGGCCTTGTTCAGCCGATTGACGTATCCAGTGCTCGGCCTGCTTGATATCCTTTTTGATACCGTTACCATCCAGGTAATTACGCCCAAGCGCCAATTGCGCCTTGTAATGGCCTTGTTCTGCTGCTTTGAGAAACCAGACATTGGCTTTACTCCCATCCGCTTTAACACCGCGACCAACAATATAGAGACGCCCGAGTGCAAACTGTGACATGACATGCCCCTTATGGGCAGCCTTTTCAAACCAGAGCGCGGATTTGGCATCGTCATTGGGCACGCCTTGCCCTTGCGCGTACATGACACCCAGGTTATACATACTGTCCTGATGGCCCTGACTGGCAGCTTTTTGGTACCATTCAGCTGCCTTGGTATAGTTTTGTAGCACACCCTGACCTTCGTCAAACATCATACCCAGAATATGTTGCGACTGTATATCTCCTGACTGTGCCAACGGTTCAAATTCTTTCAATGCCTTGGTATAGTCATGTGCCATAAACGCCGCTTTTCCCTGTTGAAAATCAGCATATGCCGATGGCGTTGCGATACAGCACAAGCTACCCATCAACAGGTAATACAAGACTGAATGTTTGAGTGTATTCATGTTTCTCTCCCCATGTGGATTGTTATTCCGGCTCTATCAAACCATGTTTCATTGCCAATCTGACCATTTCCACTGGACTGCCGACCGACAGTTTCTGTTTAATCAGGGTGTAGTAATTGGCCACCGTTTTTTGGCTGATTTTGAGCATGTCCGCAACATCCTCCACACGCTTGCCTTCCGCTAGTAACCTGAACACTTCAAACTCGCGCGAAGTGAGTTGCTGTAGCGGATTGGTTTCGCCTATCAGGCTTTGCAGGGCAATTTTTTGTGCTACATCCTGACTTAAAAATGTTTTCCCTCGTGCCACATCGAGGACTGCCTGTAACAAATCGTCGGCCAGGCCAGTTTTAGTAACATAGCCTTTGACACCAGCTTTGAGGGCCTGTGCGGCAAACGAAACAGCTTCATGCATGGAAAAAATCACAATTCTGGCCTGGGTGTAGCGTTGCAGAATGCGTTTGGCTGCTTCCAGCCCACCCATGCCAGGCATGGAAATGTCCATCAGCAC
>CAYYBN010000173.1:0-4467 GCA_964470225.1 uncultured Methylotenera sp.
GCAGCATTAATCTGCCGGCCTTTGCCATCATCTGGGTGCTGACTATTTTATTGGTGGTGGGCGTCAAGGACAGTGCGCGCGCCAATAATCTAATGGTGATGATCAAACTGTCAACCATTGTGATTTTCCTGACATTGGCCATCGCCAATATCAACCCAGTTAACTGGCAACCATTTATGCCCTTCGGCTGGTTTGAAACGTTGGATAACGGCAAGAATATCGGTGTACTGGCCGGGGCCTCACTGGTGTTTTTTGCCTACTTTGGCTTTGATGCGGTGTCTACCGCCGCGGAAGAATGCCAGAACCCGCAACGAGATTTACCCATTGGCCTCATCGCCTCGCTGGCCTTTTGTACTGTCATTTATATTATCGTCTCAGGCACGCTAACTGGTGTGGTGCCGTATACCGAGTTGGATACGGCCTCCCCGGTGGCCTACTCTTTGAGCAAGCTCGGCTATACCTGGTCATCAACGCTGGTTGCCACCGGCGTACTGGCTGGCCTGATTACGGTGCTGCTGGTCTTGCTCTATGGCTTGACCCGTATCCTGTTTGCCATGAGTCGAGACGGTCTGATTTCGCCGGTTTTCTCTAGCGTGAATCCTGATCGGCAAACGCCGAGCAAAATCATTTTAATGTGCGGCGTGGTGGTCTCTATCGTGGCCGGATTTATTCCGCTGGGTGAACTGGCTGAAACAGTGAATATCGGCACCTTGGCCAGCTTTATCATGGTCTGTATCGGCGTCATGCGCTTGCGCAAGACCCACCCGGATTTACCACGCCCTTTTAAAAATCCGTTTAATCCGCTGATTCCCCTATTGGGTGTGCTTACCTGTGGGGCACTCATGTCATTTTTGCCAGCCACCACTTGGCAACGCTTTGGCTGGTGGACACTGGCAGGGCTAGTATTTTACTTTGTTTACTCCATGCACCACAGCCAGTTGCGCGATGTAAAAGGCGAATGAATCAAGAAGCGAATTAATAAAAAAGCCGACCATCTGGTCGGCTTTTTCACTCAAACTTATCTCAATTACAGAGACAACACCCATTGCACAATGGTTTTGATGTCTTCGTCTTTGACTTGTGGGCTGTTGGCTGGCATTGGGATGTTACCCCAAACGCCGCTACCGCCGGCTTTCACTTTAGCAATCAGTTTGGCTTCAGCAGTTTTGTCGCCTTTGTATTTGGCGGCCACGTCTTTGTAAGCTGGGCCCAATACTTTTTTGTCTATGCTATGGCATGCCAAGCAACCGCTTTTTTGAGCCAGTGCCTGTGCGTCGTTTGCTTGTACCTGACCAGCCATCAGCATGGTCGCTGCAACGATTGCAGAAAATAAAACTTTCATGAGATCTCCTTAAACGCTTAAATCAATCCACACAATATGGATTTATCCCCAAGATGCAGTGTTTCATGCATGTGGCATATTACCGCACCCGAGAGATTCCACAAGACCAAAACCAGAATATACATGGCCTAGCAAGAGAATCTTTGTGACTTTGGTATTTTGCCAACAAGGCTTTAACGATGCATGTAACGCCAGGGTTGACACAGCCCACGCCTGTATTACATGGTCTCGATAGCGTACTCGGCAGAAATGGTATGTTTGCGTCCAGGATTAATGACCACCATGTTATCCAACGCATTGGTGGTTTCGACACAGATGGTTTTACGCCATTCGTCTTCCACACCCATGTCACTCATTTGTGCAGCTTTTTCCGGACCCGGGTTCCACACCACGGTGGTTTTACTGCCCGACTTAGACACATGGATGATACGGTTAAAACCAATGTCATGAATGGCACAGTCTGAACCATGGTCGACATAAACACGGTCGTACTCAGTGCCATTGAAAGTGAGGTCACCATGTTCGACGTTACGTTCGTACTTAAGTATTTTGTCCAGATAGACACAATCCTGCATACCGGTGATTTTAATGTTGGATAAATCACTGATATTAAAGTAGGTGTGAAACGCCTCGCTGATGGTGAACGGGTGCTCGGCCAGGTTGGTGGTCGACAGTTCTACACGCAAGCGACGGCCTATGGTAATGGTCAGCGTCAGGTGGTAAGGATAAGACAGTTGCCGTTCGGCCTCTGGCGTTTGCTGCATTTCAAGAATAATGCGCGTGGCACCAGTGGGCGTGGCATCAATGTCCATCACTCGCCACGGAATCACACGGGCAAACCCATGTGGACACAATGTGCTGTCGGTCGGGTGTGCACCAAACCATGGCCAGCACACTGGCACGCCACCACGAATTGAACGGCCTTTGATAAAACGAGCATTACTGGACATCCACAACACTGGATGATTCAAAAACACAGGTTGCCAGCACATGACGTGCCCGCCTTGCAGGGCAATTTTACCAGTCGCGAGCGGATTATTAATTTCAAGGTATTGCAGACCTTGTTCATCTTGCAGCTGATTGACATGGGCATGCAGCTTCAAACGTTTGGTCATGTTAGGAATGGCTTTAATCAGCGTGGCTTCGGTCATGAGCGACCCCTTTCAATTTGGCTGACATCTCTGACAGCCCCCTTGGCAGCGCTGGTGCTCATGGCAGCATAGGCGCGCAAGGCGGCAGAGACGGTACGGATTCGATTGCGTGGTTTCCAAGCATCGCTCCCCCTGGCTTCCATGGCATGACGTCGTTGGGTCAGTTCTTCATCGCTGACCTTGAGTTGTATGGTTCGGTTTGGGATATCAATTTCGATGGTATCGCCCTCTTCAACCAGTCCGATGGCACCACCCTCTGCGGCTTCGGGTGAAGCATGGCCGATACTCAAACCGGAAGTGCCGCCTGAAAATCGACCGTCCGTGAGTAAAGCACAGGCCTTACCGAGTCCTTTCGACTTGAGGTAAGAGGTGGGATACAACATTTCTTGCATACCAGGCCCGCCTTTCGGGCCTTCATAGCGGATGACCACCACATCACCCGCCACTATCTGGTCGTTCAGGATGCTTTCAACGGCCGCATCCTGACTTTCAAATATGCGTGCACGCCCGGTAAACTTGAGAATGCTATCATCCACCCCGGCGGTTTTGACAATACAACCATCGAGGGCAATATTGCCATACAACACTGCCAAACCGCCATCCTGTGAGTACGCATGCGCTTTATTGCGGATACAGCCATTTTCGCGGTCATCATCTAGCGATGGCCACAACATACTTTGGCTAAACGCAATGGTGGTGGAAATACCACCGGGGGCAGCGCGGTAAAAAGTTTTCACTTCCTCATCCTGCGTGGTCACAATATCCCACTTGGCCAGCGCATCACCCATGCTGGCGCTATGCACAGTAGGTACATCGGTATGAATCACGCCAGCACGGTTAAGTTCAGCCAGAATCGCCATCACGCCGCCAGCACGGTGCACGTCTTCCATGTGGTATTTATTGGTCGCAGGCGCCACTTTAGAAACACATGGCACTTTGCGTGAGATGCGGTCAATGTCTTTCATGGTGAAATCCACCCCGGCCTCATGCGCCGCAGCCAGCAAGTGCAGCACCGTATTGGTTGAACCGCCCATGGCCACATCCAGACTCATGGCGTTTTCAAACGCGGCAAAATTGGCAATATTGCGAGGCAACACGCTGTAGTCATCTTGCTCGTAATGGCGCTTGGCCAGCTCTACAATCAGGCGACCCGCCTTCAGAAACAATTGTTTTCTGGCCGCATGCGTGGCCAGGGTTGAGCCATTACCGGGCAGGCTTAAGCCCAAGGCCTCGGTCAGGCAGTTCATGGAGTTGGCGGTAAACATGCCGGAACAGGAACCGCAAGTCGGACAAGCTGAACGCTCAACTTCCGCCACTTCAGCATCGCTGACATGACTGTCAGCGGCTTCAACCATGGCATCGACCAGATCCAGCTTGCGGGTTTCGCCATTCCAGTTGACCTTGCCAGCTTCCATCGGACCGCCCGACACAAACACCACCGGAATATTTAAACGCAAGGCGGCCATTAACATGCCGGGGGTAATTTTGTCACAGTTAGAAATACACACCAGCGCATCGGCACAGTGCGCATTGACCATATATTCCACGCTGTCCGCAATCAGGTCGCGGCTAGGCAAGCTATACAGCATACCGCCATGGCCCATGGCAATCCCGTCATCCACAGCAATGGTGTTGAATTCCTTGGCCACGCCACCGGATTTTTCAATTTCACGTGCCACCAGTTGGCCCAAATTCTGTAGGTGTACGTGCCCAGGTACAAACTGAGTAAACGAGTTGGCAATGGCGATAATCGGCTTGGAAAAATCTTCATCTTTCATCCCAGTGGCTCGCCACAACGCGCGAGCCCCTGCCATGTTGCGACCTTGGGTGGTGGTATGGGAACGGTATTTGGGCATGAGAAACGCTAGGCAGTTTTAATTAAATCGCTATTTTAACCGAATAAATCCTGCCTATGTGTACCCATAGAGGTTTCTTTACAGCATGGTCAAGGCGTATCGGTCCACCAAGTGACCG
>CAYYBN010000174.1:0-4447 GCA_964470225.1 uncultured Methylotenera sp.
CATTCAAACGGCTGATAGCCACATGCAGGGGGTAAGAAATTAACCATGCCAATACAGCTTGAAACCCAAACACTATGTATAGACTTTTAAACCAAAAATGTGGCTCGTTGTTTTGCCGTATGGTTTCGTAACGATAATCTTCCTTACCCCAGTTACGCCAGGTAATAAAAAGGCTTAGACGCAGTGCCCACAATGTGGCCAAAACAAGTACCAGCTGTGCCCGTAGAGTCCACTCAGATTGGAACATAGCGGTGGTATAAGCAGTAAACAACATGAACAACGACCACATACTATCGACATGGCTGTAGTGCTTTAAAGCAAAACTCAATAACCAGCCGCACATTGCAAAGGCCACTATGGCGTATAAACAATAAAGATAAAGCATGCTCATGCCTACTCCTATAAACCACTGTGTGGGCGACGCAACCATAAAAGTAGCGGCATTAGTATGCCCCAGCTCACGCCCACCCATACACTGCTCCACCATGGATGCGTTAATACCACTGCCCCCAGACCCTGTGCGCCCCAGTAAGCAGCTGGGCCACCTAACAGGCCGAACAACACTGCCACCCGCGGATACTGGCGTAACCAAGCAAAGTTAACATTCAGGCTGGTAGAAAACCCCAGCCACAATGCCGCCATCCATAACGGTATAAACGCTTTATTCCCCACATGGTGAGGAAATGATATCCAGCCAATTACATACGCCAATTGGTCTGACACTACACCCAGCATTACGCTCAATACCAAGGGCAGGGCAGCGCCCCAGCCCTCCGCAAATTGAAAGTGGATGCTGGCCGCCACCAGTGCCAGTATAACCAATGGCCACCCTTGACCAACGCTGCCATAACAAATACAAGCCAGCCAAAAGGCTTGAAAGGCCAACAAATAGATAAAAAAATGCGTACGCTCAGACATTAGTCTACGGTACCGGCTTTACGGAACAAATAATGGCTAACCCACCAGGTTTGGCCCTGGTTATAGCCAAACAATTCGGCACAGGCCATGTAAAAAATACGCCAACGTTGACGCCAGCGCTCGGCATCGGCTTTGCCATAAGTGCGCTCTAGAATTGGCGTAACCGCATCATGATTGAGATCCATATTGCGTAACCAGGCATTAGCAGTTTTTTCGTAATGGCGGCCGTCCCAGCGCCATTTGTCAATCAGACGTAAATGGTCAGGAAAATGCATAGGCAAGTCATCACTGGGCATCATGCCACCACTGAAAAAGAAGGCACTCATCCAGTCGTCCTCACCACGAATATCAAACGCATACGGCGTGTCGCGATGCACAAAAATATGTTTAAAAAACAGACCCTCTGCTTTCAACCACCCTGCCACCTTTCGGTATAACACCTGATAATTGCGCATGTGTTCAAACATTTCAACCGATACGATACGGTCAAACTGCCTGTCAATCTCAAAGGTGTTCATGTCAGCGGTAATGACTTCAATGTTAGTCAAGCCTCGCGCTTTTGCCTGTTCCAGCAGATAAACACGTTGTGAGCTGGAATTAGAAACTGCAGTAATTTGAGCCGCTGGATAATGGCTAGCCATCCACAGGGTCAGTGAACCCCAGCCGCAGCCCAACTCTAGAATCTGTTGACCATCCTCAAGCCGAGCATGGGCACAGGTCTGGGCCAATGCCAGCTTTTCAGCTTCGTCCAGCGTTTGCGTATCTTCCAGCCAAAAGCAACTACTGTATTTGCGATGTTTGCCCAAAGAGTACTGGTAGAAATCGGCTGGTACTTCATAATGTTGCGCATTGGCTTTTTCAGGCAACGGGGCAATCGGCGATGCTTGCATCTCAGCGATAAACTGCATCAGCGCTTGTTGTCCACGTTCGCAATCGTCTGCTGAAATTTCACTGAGGCGATCGCGGCACAGGGCACGGATGCCTTTACGAATAAGAATATCGGGTAAATGTTTTTTTTCTGCCAATTGCAGTGCCAAAGAAATCGGGGTAGAGGAGGTGGCCATTGTTTATAGTCTTGTTGTCAAACGATTGTATATGTCTATTGAAATAGTGGATTAGTTTCATTCGATGCGGCTTAAACGTATTCAATCAGCACGGTATGAATACATTCATTCCATTTTAATACGAGGCATGAATCCCTAATGGATGCAGCAATCAATACTAAATGCATACTTACGTTAACTCATTGTGAGTGTAACCGTGTATACTCATCTGTATAGTTCAAAATTAAAAGGTTACAAGTATGATACGTATCGCATTGGTTGTGTGTATTATTTTTTTGACAGCATGTAGCCAATTAACGCCGTCTTCATCTGCTCAACCTAGCAATGTTGACTGGCCACATTACGGTCTAAATTTGCAAGGACAACGTTTCTCACCGCTCAAGCAAATTAATACACATAACGTGCATATGCTTAAATCCGCCTGGCATTTCAATACCGGCATAAAGGCGACCTTTCAGGCTACGCCTATCGTAGTCAATGGCATCATGTACGTGAGTTTGCCATTCAACCATGTGATTGCACTGGATGCGGCCAGTGGTAAGCAGCTTTGGCGCTACCAGCATATTCGTAAGGCCGACTGGCCAATGTGCTGCGGTCCTGCCAACCGCGGCGTTGCGGTGGCACAAGGCAAAGTCTTTATTGGTACGGTGGATGCCAGGCTGGTTGCGCTGGATGCATCTACGGGTAAAGTATTGTGGGACATTAACGTGGCAGAAAATCAGGTTAATACCGAACAGCAATCTACATTAAGTAGCCAAGATCCGAATAAATCTCGCAAAGTCACTGGCGGCACTGGTGTAGGTATTGCCATGGCGCCTGTGGTTTACAAAAATAAGGTAATTGTTGGCATCACCGGTGTTGGCTACGGTTTGCATATTGATAATCCACGTTTAGATGCGCCGTTAGGTGCAGTTATTGGTGTCACGGGACGCTATGGTAGACCTGGATTTTTAGCTGCTTATGACATTAATAACGGTCAACAAGTTTGGCAGTTTGACACCATCCCAACTCAAGGCTGGGAAGGTCGTTTTACACAAAAAACCATAGATGGCAATGTGTTTGACCGAGACATTGAGAAAGAAAAAGCCAGTATGAGTCAGTACCCAGACGCAGCCCGTTTTGGCGGTGGGTCGGCGTGGAGCACCCCATCAGTCGATGCTACAACTGATACACTGTTTTTCGGTACAGGAAACCCTTCACCACAAATGAATGATGTGTCACGGCCAGGCGATAACTTATATACAGTGTCGTTGGTAGCCCTTGACACTGAAACTGGTAAATTGAAATGGCATTATCAACAAGTGCCGCATGACTTATGGGGCTACGATTTGGCCAGTCCCCCAGTGCTTTTTACTTATCAGCACAATGGAAAAGCCATTCCTGCCGTTGCGCAAGCAAGCAAAACTGGCTGGCTATACATCCATGATCGCAGAACAGGTGACTTCATCAAAAAGTCTCAGCCTTTTGTCCCACAACAAAACCTGTTCAAAAAACCTACTAGTGAAGATGTCGTCGTCTATCCAGGCATTTTAGGTGGCGCTAACTGGTCACCCATTAGTGTTGATGAGCAAAAACAAGTCGCTTATGTTGCTGCAATACATAGTCCTATTAAGTATACGGTACATGAAAAAGCAGGCGAAAATGGCTTGCCACCTATCAAGTATGCTGCAAGCGAACCAACGGATGATCAACGCTGGGGATTACTAAGTGCAATTGATATGGTGAGTGGAAAAATATCGTGGCAACAAAAAACAGCAAAACCACTAATTGGTGGTGTATTGGCAACCGCTGGGGGCATTGTTTTTTGTGGCGAAGGTGATGGTTATATAAATGCTTACAATCAAGCTACTGGTAAATTACTCTGGCGTTCAGCATCCAGTTATGGTGTCAATGCACCACCCATTACCTATACAGTTAACGGTAAACAATATGTTTCGGTTGTCAGTGGTGGTAATGCATTGTTTGGCTATGAACAGGGAGATTCAATTTTGACATTCCAACTTAGTCCTTAGCCATCAATCACATTAAGAAATAAATTCAGTTCCATGCTTTAAACTGAATTTATTGATTTTATTATTTAACATAATATACATTATACGAAATAAATCGTATGATTTAATGTATTGTTTTGTTGTTTTTCTTTCCTCCACTTTCGACCTATGGAGACAGAAACCTGTTTTAAATTACTCAGCTACAAGCATAAACTTTCTTTACAGCACTGACAGTGAAATCTTGCATGACCAGTAACCTGAAAACATTGAGTATGATGTATTTGACCTGCGACTAAGCGAAACATTGAGGATTACTGAAAGTGAGTAACTCTCATGTTAATCCCAATCAGCAAGGTCGCATCTTGGCCACTGGTACACATCCTTTAACGAAAAAATAGATAAATTTTGATAAATAAACATACATACCCCATGATAAGTCATCGACGTTGAGTTTTCTCTCTTAAATTCTTAATT
>CAYYBN010000175.1:0-4355 GCA_964470225.1 uncultured Methylotenera sp.
CCCGTCGCTAAACCAAAGGCGAACATTCCGATCTTGACCGGGGATGAGACATCTCCCCATGGTGTGATAGACGCCGAAACTGCCATGACAAGGAAGAGTAAAGCCGTTGCGATGAGTGTGTTGTTGATGGCGGGCGTGAATGCTGCCCATGCAGATGTGGAATATGGTGACCGGGCACGTGTGTTGTCAGTGAGCCCCCAGGTCGAGCGAGTGAATCAGCCACGTCAGGAATGCCGAACCGAATATGTGCGCGAGCGCGTGTATGAGCCTCGCAGCAACTCAGGCTCGATTATTGGCGGTGTTGCCGGTGGTTTGATCGGCAGTACCATAGGTCGTGGTGCTGGTCGTATTGCGGCGGCTGCGGTCGGTGCCGGTTTGGGTGCCATCGTCGGTGACCGCGTCGGTAATCAGGGTATGTACCGAGATAATGGTGTAGTGACCCGTCCGGTAGCGCAGTGTGTCATGCTGGATAACTGGCAACCGGTCACGACAGGTTACCTTGTCAATTACGAGTATCAAGGCCGTCAATACACCATGTTAATGGACAGAGACCCGGGCCCCTTTGTGGAAGTGAATGTGGCTGTGCGCCCGAGATATAGCCAGGGGCAGGTTGTCAATCCGGCCTACAATCCGGTGGCCTATGATGATAGCCCATATCCACGTCGTCATCGCAGAGACTATTGGTAATCCTATCAACACATCACTGTGAAATAAAAAAACGCCATGCCTAAGCATGGCGTTTTTTATGCTTTGACCACTCATATGTCCAGCCTTTGCGAATGCCTTATTGCGTATAATACATGCGTAATTCACCCCACATTTTATCTGCATGCACCTGACCGTTTATTTGCTGGATTCATGGGCGCAGTCGGCCATGCAAGGGCCGCATGCGCTGCTTTCGCCATTATTTGAGGCCTGGCCAGCACTTCGTCGTGCCCGCTGGTCGCTACAAGCAGGGACGCCTGGTCAACATGCAAGTCAACAATTGTATGCACAGCCTGCACTGCATAATGCATGTGCCGCCTGGCTGGCAGCTTCTGTGCAGAACCAGGTTGTAGACATCACCCACCCGAGTGAAGCAGCACCGTTATGGGCATTAACGCCGGTGAGCCTGGCCATGCAACGTGACAGTTTTAGCCTGCAAGGTGTGCGGGTGTTGCCAGATTCGGTGTATGCAACATTGACACAAACGTTGCAGCACCATTTTGCCGAAGATTGGCAATTGTTGAGCGATCCTCAACAACGCGGCTGGTGGGTGCGGCCCAATACATCGCTACAAGCCTATAGCCCTTGGCCAGCGGATTGTTTATTTCAGTCAGCGTTTGCCTGGCAGCCGCAAGGCGAGCATGCGCGCCAGATACGCGGTTGGAGCAACGAAATCCAGATGCTGCTGCACGACTTGCAAAGTAGCGTGCCAGATTGGCCCGAAGGCTTCAACAGTTTGTGGTTGGCCAGCGTGCCCGAGTTACCGTCGCTTGCTTTGCCCAAGCGAGCCATCGGTGGCGCTGGACGCAGTTGGCAAGGGCTGTGTGCTACACATGGATTAACGCAACACGATTTTGTCGATTGGCTGAGCGTCTGCCAGTCAAATAAAACCGCCCAAGCGGTCTGGCTTGCGGATGACATTAAAGGCGTCAATTGGCCTGTCTTACAGCGCTGGGCCAGCAAAGGTCTGGTCACTACGCAACTGGTGTTGCCGTTTGCCGAACAAACCGCTACCGCAACATTGGGGCCGTATCAGCGCTGGCAATGGTGGCGAAAAGCGCAAACTGCGGCCTCGGTCATTGAGCACCTGCATGCCCAGTTGCCACAGCAACGGACACCCGCATAATGCAGATACGCGTCCGCTCTTTTGCGCCAACACAGCAGCAGGCGCTGCAACAGCAGGGCTTACCGCCATTGCTGGCGCGTTTACTGGCTGCGCGTGGACTCTCAGCCGAGTATGGCTTGCGACTTGAGATGCCGGATCTGCTTAAACCCGAGGCATTGCTGCATTGCGAGCGCATGGGAACCTTGTTGGCCGATGGCATTGCCGCTGGCAAGGCCATGCTGGGTAGTGGCGATTACGACGCAGACGGTGCCACCGCCACTGCCGTGGCCATACGTGGTTTGCGTGCCATGGGTGCCAAGGTGGATTTTCTGGTCCCCAATCGCTTTACTTACGGTTATGGACTGACGCCGGAAATTGTCGCGTTGGCCGCACAACAACAACCAGACATCATACTGACCGTAGACAATGGCATTGCCAGTGTAGAGGGGGTTGCTGCAGCCAGACAATTGGGCATACAGGTGCTGATTACCGACCATCACCTGCCAGCCGAGCAAACACCAGATGCGGATTGTATCGTCAACCCCAACCAGCGCGACTGCTACTTTCCCAGTAAGCATTTAGCTGGTGTAGGCGTGATGTTTTATGTGCTGATTGCCTTGCGTGCCGAGCTGAAAAAACGGGGTGTGGCAAACGATGTGCATTTGGGCAGTTTGCTCGATTTGGTGGCGTTGGGGACGGTGGCTGACTTGGTCAAGCTGGACAGCAATAACCGCATTCTGGTCAAGCAGGGCTTGCAACGCATACGTCAGCGGATGGCTAGTCCCGGCATACTGGCTATTTTGCAATTGGCAGGCCGTGATGCCACCCAAGCCAGCGCCCAGGATCTCGGCTTTTACGTCGGCCCGCGACTGAATGCCGCCGGACGTCTGGATGACATGACCATCGGTATACGCTGTTTGCTGGCCAACACCATGGAAGAAGCCATGCCCTATGCCCGCCAGTTACATGCGCTGAATGCCGAGCGCAAACAGATAGAAGCCGAGATGCAGTTTGATGCGATGGCAGACCTGATGCAAGATTTTTCGCCGGCACAATACACGATCAGTGTGTTTCAACCTGACTGGCATCAGGGCGTGATTGGCATTCTGGCCTCGCGTATCAAAGAACGTTTTCACCGCCCGGTGATTGCCTTTGCTGATGCCGGTGACGGCCAGATTAAAGGCTCAGGTCGCTCGATTGCTGGTCTGCACCTGCGAGACGCCCTCGATCTGGTCACCAAGCGGCAGCCGGATTTGATACTCAAATTTGGTGGTCACGCCATGGCGGCCGGACTTAGTATCAAAGCCGCTGACTTTGACCGTTTTCAACACACGTTTGAGCAAGTGGTGCAAAGTCTGATTGATTCTGACACCCTGCAAGCCGTGCTGGAAACCGATGGTTCGCTGCCGCCAGAAGAGATGACGCTGGATACCGCCGAACTGCTGAATCAGCAAGTCTGGGGGCAGGGCTTTCCTGCACCAGTGTTTTATGACCAGTTTCAGGTGTTGCAGCAACGCGTGTTGGGTGAAAAACACCTAAAACTGCGCCTGCAAAAGCAGGGGCAAACCTTCGAAGCCATCTATTTCCAGCATGCTGAGCCTTTGCCGGAACAACTGGCACTGGCTTATGCGCTGCAAGTCAACGAATACAATGGCAACCGCAGCCTGCAATTGCAGGTGGTGCATGTGGTGGTTGAATGATAGGCCGCAGATGCACGCGGATACACGCACTAAAAGCTAAAAAAACAAAAGTGATATTCAACAAGCTTGCTGTATTAGTGACTCATGTTTCAACACATCAATTCAATAGACTCACTACTCTATAAACCAAGCCTTCGCATTCAACATGCTTGCCTATATCTGCGTCCATCCACGTCCATCTGCGGCCAACCCTGTTTTTTAGCAGCCAAACCAGTTTAGGGGCTTTGTCTTAAATCGGTTAAAATATAGCCTTCATTCAAGAGGTTGTCGCATGGCCCGTCCGTTTAAAGCGCCCAAAAGTCCACTCCGTCCACCACGCCCTGTCAAAGTCACACCGTCTGAGCCAGTGGATGGTGAAGCGGACAAGCCAGCGACCAAAGAAGGTCAGCGTTTGCATAAGCTGTTGGCCATGGCCGGCTTTGGTTCGCGACGTGACATGGAAACCCTGATTGCCAGTGGTCGGATGACCGTCAACGGTCAGGTGGCGCAGGTGGGCGCGGTGGTGAACGAGTTTGACGTGGTCCGACTGGATAGTCGCATCTTGCATTTGCCGTTTGAAGCCGAGCTGCCGCAAGTGCTGTTGTATCACAAACCCGAAGGCGAAATTGTCAGCCAGGATGACCCGGAAGGCCGGGCGACGGTATTTGACAAGCTGCCACGCATCAAGCAAGGCAAATGGATTGCCGTGGGACGGCTGGACATGAATACCAGCGGCTTGCTGATTTTTACCAACTCTGGCGAACTGGCCAACCGTTTTATGCATCCGCGCTATGAAGTTGAACGCGAATATGCTGTGCGTATTCTTGGAGAACTGAGCGAAGACCAGATGGCGCAACTCAAGCACG
>CAYYBN010000176.1:0-4310 GCA_964470225.1 uncultured Methylotenera sp.
AGCATGCATTAAACGCCTTGAGGGATGGGGTGTTTGATTTGGTTATTCTAGACTTGGGCTTGCCTGGCATGGATGGCATGCAAGTGTTGGGCACGCTGCGCCAGCAAGGTGGCAAGGTAGCAGTACTGATTCTAACCGCGCAAGAAGCCATTGCCACACGCGTGCAGGCGCTGGACCTCGGGGCAGATGACTTTCTGACCAAGCCGTTTCATCTGGCAGAACTGGAAGCCCGTGTACGCGCCTTGATTCGGCGTGGACGCATGGGAAGCAACCAGCCACTGCAATGTGCCAACCTAAAGCTGGACCTGCCCAATAAGCTAGCCATGCATGGTGACCAGTTACTCAACCTTTCTGCACGCGAATGGCATTTGCTGGAAGTGCTAATGCAACGCATGCAAAAAATTGTCACCAAAGAACACATCATGGAAGCGCTATGTAATTGGGACGAAAGCTTGGGTGACAATGCCATAGAGGTGTATGTGCATAGACTGCGCAAAAAAATAGAGCCCAGTGGTGCCCGCATCCGGACTATACGTGGGCTAGGCTATCTGCTTGAAGCCGATAACGCGACCGGAACCCGTATATGAAGGTGCACTCACTTAAGCAGCAACTGCGTTTGTGGCTGCTGATTCCCATGCTGATTGTGCTGACCCTGAGCGCCATGGTGTCGTATGCCAGAGCCCTGCGTTTTGCCAATCTGGCCTATGACCGGGCATTGTATCGCTCGGTGCTGGCGATTTCTGACCAGATTATGGTTGATGATGCGCACGCAGTGTTTATCAGCCTGCCAGAAGTGGCGAGCAATCTACTCAAATATAACGATGGCGACCAGATGTTTTTGCGCATCAACAGCCCAAATGGCCAACTGGTGTTAGGGGAAACACAATTGCACCTGCCAGCAAACCTGCCTAAGGCCAATGGTCACTTGTACTACAGCGGCAGCATACAAGGTGAAAAAATTCGTGGCGTGGTCTATGCGCTGCCAGTGAGCGAGCAGGCAGCGGATGGCAATATCATGATTAGCATGGCGGAAACGACCAGCAAGCGCGATGCCATGGTCACCGAAATTGTTGAGGAAATGCTTTTGCCACAAGTGCTGATTATGCTGTTGGCCAGTGTCGTCATTGAAATCAGTATCCGTCTCGGTCTGAAACCGATACAGATACTCAGCGATGAAATTCATCAGCGCTCACACCGCGACTTGGTACCTATCCAGCCTAAAATACCACTGTTTGAGTTACAACCTTTGCTAGATGCCATGAACGCTCTGCTGGCGCGGGTACGCACCAGCGTACAGCAACAACAAGAATTTATTGCCGATGCCTCGCATCAGCTGCGAACGCCGATTGCCGGCTTGCAGGCACAAGTAGAATTGGCCATGCGCGACGCAGTCAATCCGGTACAAACACAGCGGTTAGGCATGCTGGCACTCAGCATACAACGTATGTCACACCTGATTCACCGCTTGTTGTCACTGGCCAGGGCAGAATCTACCATAAACGATGACACACCGCATGACATGGTCAATCTGAAAACCATCATCGTTGAAACCTGCGAGCGTTTGATTGGCCGTGCCACAGACAAACACATTGAACTGGAGGTCAATCTGCAATCCAGCCATGAAACTGTGACTGGCGACCCGCTATTGCTGGGTGAATTACTGGCGAATCTGCTTGAAAATGCCATCCATTACACGCCACCGTCGGGCCTGATTGTATTGTCGCTGTTAGACAGTGAACAGGGCCTGTGCCTGCAAGTGGCCGATAACGGCATAGGCATTCCACGCGAAGCGCGTGAAAATATATTCAAGCGCTTTCACCGCTTGCAACCCAATCAGGGACAAGGCTGTGGCCTAGGTCTGGCCATCGTTGCAGAAATTGCGGCATGGCATGACGCGCGCATCGAGGTCAGTGAGGGTCTGTTAAATCCGCGTAACGCGCAGACCGGTACCCGCTTCAGCATCCATTTTCCGGCCATATCTGTCGGCAACGCTTAACAGGCTTCACCACAGCGTATGATGCATGCTCCTCCACATTGTGTTCGTCAGCTGGCACTAAAAGCGCTGATGCTGACGGACCCTGGCCAAAAGGTCGCCGCTGTGTTTGCGCTTTGGGAGTCACTGCTGGCCCATACCGTAGTCATCGTGCCGTCAAAGCCACTGCTTCCATCAGAAGGCAGCATCCCGGGCAGGCCTGCGCAACCTGTGCTGGTTGCCCCGGCCTTGCTGCAAAAACGCTCTATGCGCACCGCACACGGCCGTGCAGCCCTGATACATGCACTGGCACACATAGAATTCAATGCCATCAATCTGGCCCTGGATGCTGTGTGGCGATTTGCAGACATGCCCACGGAATACTACCGTGACTGGTTACAAGTGGCCAAAGAAGAGGCCTATCACTTTGGCATGTTGCGTGAACACCTGCAAGCATTGGGGCATGATTATGGTGACTTCGAAGCGCATAACAGCCTGTGGGAAATGGTTGAAAAAACGGCTGGCGATGTGCTGGCACGCATGGCATTGGTGCCGCGTACACTGGAGGCTCGCGGTCTTGATGCCAGCCCGCCACTCAGACAAAAACTGGCGCAGGCGGGTGACCATGCTGCGGCTGCCATACTGGATATTATCCTGCACGACGAGATAGGCCATGTGGCCATAGGCAATCGCTGGTTTCATGCACTGTGTCAGACGCGCAAGCTCGACCCTTTACGCACCTTCGCTCAACTCAGCCAAGACTATCAAGCGCCCAAACTCAAGCCACCATTTAATCTGCCAGCCCGTCAACAGGCCGGTTTTACACAGGCCGAACTGGACTACTTAAATGGTGTATCAAGTTAAAAGGTATACGTTTTAGTCGCAGGACTTTTACATACAAATCTGCAAGTGATTGCTAACCTGCAGGCATGGACAACTGCCAGAAACAACAAAGCCCGGCGAGCCGGGCTTAATGGACACAAGGCCTTGGCCTTGCGTGAGACTCAAAAGCTTAGTCCAGAACCTGGATGTTAGAAGCTTGTTTGCCTTTTGGACCCATGGTTTCTTCGTAGCTCACACGCTGGTTTTCACGCAGTGTTTTGAAACCGGAAGATTGAATCGCAGAGAAGTGTGCAAACAAATCATCACCACCGTTTTCTGGGGTAATAAAGCCGAAGCCTTTAGAATCGTTAAACCATTTAACAGAACCTGTTGCCATAATGACATCCTTAAAAAATAAAAAATTCGGGATAAGCCCCGGAGGGCGATGATCAAGACGGCGGGAAGTAACGATAAAACCCAAAAAAGATAGAACCAGAGCACTACGACACTACTTGAACTTCGCGTCGAGCATCTTGCCCTGTTCATCAAATAATAGCAACAACTTTTTTATATACATCCAGTGGCGCGCTCAGCGGTTTTCTTGCAATGCCTGACTGCATCGGGTGTATATCTGACTAGGTCAGGGTTTTCTAGGTGGCAAATGCCGAAAAGTAATCCGGCCTTTATCCATGTCATAGGGCGACATTTCAATGGTGATTTTGTCGCCCGCCAATATGCGAATTTTGTGTTTACGCATTTTTCCACCCGTATAGGCGGTTAACTGATGACCATTGTCCAACGTAACGCGATAACGCGCATCTGGTAAGACTTCAGTCACAGCCCCTTGCATTTCAATCAATGCTTCTTTAGCCATGCCATTCCTTGTCAGTTAAAATAAAAAAGCCCGCAACCGGGCTTTTGTCGCCGAGCAAGTGCTCGGGGGTCATTAAGCAATCACTTGAATCGCTGAGGCTTGCTTGCCTTTAGGACCCATGGTTTCTTCATAAGAAACACGTTGGTTTTCTGTCAGGCTTTTGAAACCGGCTGATTGAATGGCTGAAAAATGGGCAAATAAATCCTCACCACCATTGTCAGGCGTAATAAAACCAAAACCTTTAGCATCGTTAAACCACTTAACTGAACCTGTTACCATATTAAATTCCTTTGAAAAAATGAAAGGGAAAAACCCTTGAAGGGCGAGGTACAAGTAAGCAGGATTAACATGAGAACCAGAAGAGACTACCTGTAAAAACAACAATGCTTGAACGTCGCGAGAACGCACTATGCGCTTTATCGGCAGCAATAGCAAACGTTATCTTCAAGAAAACCAAAATAAATCATATATTTATTTGAGCACCCCATCTTACTTTAGTACTTTAACGGCGTGAACAAGCCGTTTCACATCGAGACAAATCGATGTCGTTTAGTGCCAAGAAGCCCCTAGTCTCGTCCGCGCATGCTTGCCAGCCGGTTACAGTAGCCACAATTTTAGCAATAACCCGAGGCCACCACTCAC
>CAYYBN010000177.1:0-4300 GCA_964470225.1 uncultured Methylotenera sp.
CCGATAACGAACATCAGCAATTCAGTTATCCCAAAACAACACACTCGAGACGCCAATAGAGCTATCACAGCATGGCTGACCAAGAAAGATTAAGCATTTTTATGAAAATACTATTTTTATTTTTCGTGATGTTTTCTATAACCGTATATTTGTTTGGTAACGATGAGATAAGAATTTTTGAAACAAATAAGGCGATTTCGGAATCGCCTGCTTTTGCACCAGCAACAGTCTATGAGGTTGTCACAATTAAACGAAAAAAGCGGTTATCTCAAGATGCAAAAGAAAGCTACTACATTCGATACAATTACTTTGTAAATGACGTGCAATATGAAGTAAAAACAACGATGACTGACCAAGAAGGCCTGAAAGCATATTTGTCAGATCCTGAACCTCAAGTTGCATACTCTGCAACAAAACCCGAAATCGCTACGCTTAAACGTTATTATGACATTCGTAGGAAAGATGAAACATTATTTCAGGTGCTCCTTGTCGTTGGGTTTCTAGCACTGATTATTTCGCTACCAACGTCGTTAATAATTGGTTGGAGACTAGGTTGGCTAAAGCGTAAACCTGCGCATCGATAAACTTGGTGGACAACTCGTTGCCCACGCAGTAAACCTCACGCACAATGCCGACATATCAAATGATTGTGCATGCATCTGCCTATGATGAACATTGGGGAGTTGGGCTTGGTTTTAGGAAAGGCGATTTGGTGACGCATGACGATTTTACGCTTGGGCAACGCGTTGCCATCCCCTATAGACGAAATCAACCTCTATGATGACAACATTCATTTACTTTCCTGATCAATGGAATAACGAAGTCTGGCAACTCAATCATGCAGTTAAACCTGCTCGTGGCTTATGTCAAAACCTTGGGACGAGCAAGTCTTTTTTCATCAGTAGGGCATTCAGGCGGATATGGATTTAATCATCTTATTATGTTTATTTATATTCATTTTCTTTCCTTCAATGGCTGCATTTGAGATTTCACCTTCTTCATCAATATATTCCACATTAGGGTTTTTATTTGTGATTGCGGCAGTAGTGTTTTTATTATTTGTGTTTTCAAGTTTAGGTGGCGGCATCGGCGCAGCTATTGTTTTTTTTCCACTTTCACTAGGCGGGCTGTCATTATTGGCAATTGGCATATTTATGTTATTTCGCTCTACTAGTGCAGGGGCCAAACATCATGACTAAGCCCATTCAAGCGTTACACTTTAAAGCAGCCCCTTGCTTCATTCGGTAGCTTCCCACACAACTAGGATTGTCGACACATTGGATTCCATCATTGAAATGACTATTAACTTCATTATTGAAGTAATAAAATTTATTTTCTATGTTGTTTTTTGGTCCCATATTCTTTTTTATATTGGGGTAATTACCTTAAAAACATTTACCTTAAACAAATACCCTGTCGGCATGCAATATCGTAAACACATCAATCTCATTAGTTTTGTTGGGCTCGATGTCATTTATAGTTTATGGTCTTTGATAGCTACGCATAATTTCAGTGAAAATTTTTATTTATTGTTCATTGGCCTGGGGTTAGCTATCCTTCTCGCATGTTTGATTGCAATCAAATACTATTCAAAAGACAGAGATGTAGAAGCATAAACACATCCGAATGACCGCTTCGCCATTTAGTGCGTATTGCACGTTTTGCACATTGCTATAGATGCACACGCAGGGAAAAATTCCCTATAAAGCGCTATATTTTTTCTGTTCAATGTCGGTTGACGGAGAACAGTATGAACAGACAAGAACAATCCCTGGCAGACTGGCGCAGCCGTGCCCTGCAATTTGAATCCGAGTTAAACAGTGTGGTGCTGGGGCTGGCCCCGGCCATCCGGTTATTACTGATCAGTATCTTTGCCCGTGGCCATGTGTTGCTCGAGGGCAATGTCGGCGTCGGTAAAACCACCTTGCTCAAGGCCGCGGCGCGTGGCATCGGCGGCGGCTATCAGCGCATCGAGGGCACCATAGATTTGATGCCGCAGGATTTGATTTATTACACCTATCTGAATCAGGCAGGCAAGCCACAGGTGGACCCAGGCCCCTTGCTTGGGCAGGGTGAAGCGCTGTCGGTATTTTTCTTTAACGAGATTAACCGGGCGCGACCACAGGTACATTCGCTGTTGTTACGGGTAATGGCCGAGCGCAGTGTCATGGCGTTTAATCGCGAATACTGCTTCCCGCATTTGCAGGTGTTTGCTGACCGCAACGCGGTAGAAAAAGATGAAACCTTTGAGTTGCCAGGCGCTTCACGTGACCGTTTTTTGATGGAAATTGGCATTGCGCCTGAAGAAAATCCTGCCATCCACACCCGGCTAAGTTTCGACACGCGTTTTCATGACACCGAGCAGCTCATCAGCCAGGTCACCGCTGCGCAACTGGGCTTTGAACAACTGAATACGTTGGCAGCCAGCATACAGCAGCATGTACAGGCCAATACGGCCATGCAGACCTATGTCGAGCGTTTGCGTCAGGCCAGCCACCGGCCGCAAGATTTTGGCGTACACATGCCCGGCGTGGACATGGCCGAACTGATGCTGGCCGGCATTGGTCCGCGTGGCAGCAGCATGCTGGTGCGCGCAGCGCGGGTAGCGGCCTGGCTGGATGGCCGCCTTAATCTGATGCCGCAGGACATCGCCCAGGTGTTTTCGGCGGTAGTTGGTCACCGGCTGTTTTTCTCGCCCATGTATGAATTGCAACGGTCGCAGACAGCCAAGCTATTTACCCAGGCGCTATTGGCGCAGGTGGCGTGAGCATGGGCATGGGCATGATTTCGGGTATAGGGCTGTTTAAACGCTGGCGCAGCCCGACTGCACCAGCCGATACCACGCTAACCGCTCACCAACAAAACAACCACGGCACGCCGCCGACACCCATGTTACCAACCGGTTTGGTACATTACCGGCCACGCTGGAAACCATCGGGCTATCAGGCCGGGCTGGTCAGTGGCAGCAGTGCGGGCATGGGAGATGCCTTGCGTGCGGTGGTGCCATGGCTGGAATATCCCGACCCGCGGCGACTGGATATTCGCGCCACATTGCGTGACCCGTATGCGGCCTTATGGGTACGCGATTTTAAACGCAATACGGCAATTAACATGATTGCACTGGTCGACAGCTCGGCCTCCATGGCGTATCACGGTGTATATGCGCGGCCACAACTGGTCGCTAATCTATTGGCAGTGCTGGCGCAGTCCGCGTATGCCGCCGGGGATGCCTTTGGCCTACTGGTGGCCGGCGCACAGATTCATCCCGGATTGCGTCTGCCGCCACGTATAAACCGCTCGGCAGCATTGTGGATTGCCCGTCACTGGTCACGCTACCAGCCACAAGGCCAGAGTACCGAGGCCATGCGTCATGCGGTAGCCTGGCTGCCCAAACGCCAGTCACTGGTATTTCTGATTTCGGATTTTCACTGGCCAGACGGACAACTGTCTGCGGTACTCAAAAGTCTGGCGCATCACGATGTGGTGCCGTTGATGCTGCGTGACCCGGCTGAATCGGCGCAACTGCCGATGAGCGGGTTTGCCCGATTGGCCGACATGGAGCACCGCGACCAGGCTTTTGTCTGGATGAATGCGCAGACTAAAGCCTGGTTGCAGCAACGCGCCGAGGCGCACTGGCAACAGGTGCTCAGTACCTGCCAGCGCTATGGAGTGCAACCACATCTGGTTGCTGATGATTTTCAACCACAGGCGCTAACTGCCTATTTTTTAAACCGCCAATGAGATTCCCCGTGTTTTTGTCTCGTCAGCCTATGCTTTTACAGCAGATAGCCTGCCTGTGCTGGCTGATGTTGATGAGTCTTCAGGTTACTGCCGCTGAACCTGCACCGACAAGCACAGCAAACCACGTCATACAGGCCAACGTCTATCTGCGCCAACATGGCTATCAACTGGGCGATATGCTGACGCAAATTGTAGAAGTACCCCTGACATCTGGCCAGACACTGGATCCGCGCAGTCTGCCATTACCAGGGCCGGTCAAACCCTGGCTAGATTTACGCACCATTCACATCGCGTCCACCAACACAGGCCAACGCATATCGCTGCACTGGCAACTGTTTGCCACAGTGGAATCGGCTCAGCCCTTGTGGTTACCGGCCATGACCTGGCGTACTTTGCCTGTTCAGCACAGTACATCCCAAAAGCCAACGTCTGGCACTGCACCTGCAACATGGGCTATCCAGGTGCCTGCCACTGCCTTTCAGCATTCACCGGTATTGGGCAGTCAGGTGCAGCATATTGCGCGCAAAGCCAGTTTGCCGGCACTGCCATATGACTTGGG
>CAYYBN010000178.1:0-4283 GCA_964470225.1 uncultured Methylotenera sp.
AGGAACATCGCCATGGGAGACTCCTGAGACGGTTGAAGTCCTGTTCGAACTCCACAACTACCAACGTTTGCGTGGCACTGGGGTAAGTAAACATGCTGAGATCGCCAATGTCCACTGACACTTTTGGTTTGCCAGCTTGTATTTGACGCTTGTAACTGGCCCATTTTTGCAGGCGGCCTTCGTTGTAGAAAAAGTCATTAGCATAATGACTGAGGTAGGCATCAGTATCTTGTGAGGCCCAATCTTTACGCCATTGCTCGATGGCTGATTGCAACGTTTGTTTCAATGCCTGCTGGTTTTTGACAGCGTCTGGTGTCACCCATTCGAAGTTGTCACCGATGACCACCGGCGTATTGCCACGCAGTAAGACAGACTGTAGCGCCTGCATATCAGGGTTGGAAAGCACGATGCAACCATCGCTGGCCCGTGGTGGACGGCTGTAGGTGTCATGCGGTGTGCCGTGTATCCAGATGCCTGAACCGGATTTACGCTCGAAGCTGTCCATTTCATTGGGATAATTCAGCGGGTAAGCGGCATCCCCATATAAGTCTGGCAGAGGGCCACTCAGTTTGCGTGAGGCAAAGTAGACACCTATCGGCGTACGCTTATCCCCTTGATCCTTTTTGCCAACGCCGTTTTTGCCGATAGACACATAATAGTCTGCCTGATATTTTAGCTGGTCATTGGCCTCTTTCTGATAAACATACAGACGGGATTTGGCCGTATCCACAAACAGTACATGGCTTTGCTTCTCGGAGGGGGCGGCTAACAAATTCGGTTGAGTTAGGCCACGGGTACGGTCAACGTAGTTACGTAACCGTAATTCGGCTTCTTCCTTGAAGTCCTGAATACGTTGTCCATCGCCTGACACTACATTGCCAAAGCCCTGAAGTGGGCCCGCTTTGGCCGAGAGCAAGTCACCCTGAATCAAATGGGCCAGTGCGAAATTCGGGTACAGCGACAGCAATTGATCAAGCAGCGCTTGCGCTTGCTGTAAACGACCCTCTTTGATGGATTGTAAGGTTTGAACCAGCAGGCGTTCTAGCCCACTGCTGTTTTTACTGGCGCCAAACAGTGGTGTACCCAACGGTACAGACCCTAATGGCCCCTGATTTAGAGCAGTCGCATTCCAAGGCAGCAATGCCCCCAACAACAGGGTTAACAGCAATAATGATTTAAAGCGCTTCATCGCAACATTATACAATTGTTTCAAGCGACATAGGCCCGCAACCCCAGCAACGGAAAGCCTGAAATCGCTTAGATACCTTAATGACGACCCACGCGTTCTTGCTTGATTAGCCAACGATTACCCTCTTTGACCAGATTGAGAGTTTTGTTGGAACTGGTGTCCATGCCAGACGCTTTGTAGCTTTGCTTGAACACCACTTTGGCGTTACTGTCACCTTCCAAGGCAACCTGAATATTGTCAAGTTTGACGCTGATTTTTCCTGGCTTGCCTACGCGTTCACGACGCACTGATTCCCATTGTTTACGCGATTCACCATTCGGGGTTTTAAACTCGCTGGCATAGCTATCCAGATAACGGTCGATGTTTTTGTCCGACCAGGCGTCTGCCCAGGCATGGACCGCATCCACGACTGCTTGCTCCTGATCGTCTGCACCCTTGGTATCAGAAGCCTTGGTCTCGGCGGGTTTGTTATCAGCAACTTTGCTGTCAATAACCGGCTTTTTGTTATCCGCCATTGGGCTGGCCGGGGCCGGGCTACTGGCTGTAGCGCCAGCGCTTGTACTGCTGGCTGTCGTTACCGGCGGCACGGATTTGCCAACAGGGCGCTTGCTGCCTGAAAACAGGTCGGTAATCATCGATAACTTGTTTTGCGCACGCGTATTGGAGGTATCCAGCTTCAAAGCCTTGTCATATGCTTCGGATGCCAGTCTGGCATAAATATCTCCGAGATTTTCATGGGCAGTGGCATAGCTCGGGTGGGTTTTGATCGCAGATTCCAGTGCTTTGCGTGCCTTGTCATATTGGCCTTGGTCAGCATACAGCACTGCCAGATTATTATAAGGCTCAGGCAGATTAGGGAATTTCTCGGTTAACTCGGTAAACGACTTGATGGCTTCATCTCGTTTGCCCAGTTCAACCAAAATTACGCCACGCATAAACAAGGCTTCGGCGTTTTTCGGGTTGTTGGCAATAAAGCTGTTGACCCGGTCCAAGGCCGCAGCCTGATTGCCTTGCTCTGACAGCTGATTGATTTCTTTCAGCTCATTACTCACTTGTCCGGCCATGCCAGTGCTGGCATAGCTGGCCAAGCACAAGGTCATGGCGATGGCCGCTACCCATTGAGAAAATAACACTTTCACGCCTTGATTTACCTGAACAATAGATGATTTTTTCATTATGTTATACTTCAAAAAAGTGGCACTATGGAAAAACGCATGGGTTTAAATGCATTAGAGGCTTGAAAAAGCCGGTCTTGACTTGCTGCTTGCGCTGCGCAATTTGAGCATGTCAGGCTAGCCTTAAACGGCCTATTTCCTTGCTAAAAACGCCATAAGTGTATCACGTATTTAAACCGATTAAACGCCTGCCAGCATGTTAAAACTCTACAACTCCCTTAGCCGCAGCAAGCAAGACTTCAGCCCGATTCTACCCAAGCAGGTACGCATGTATGTCTGCGGTATGACCGTGTACGACTACTGTCATTTAGGCCATGCCCGCGTCATGGTGGTGTTTGACATGGTCGCCCGCTGGTTCCGCGCCAGTGACTACCAAGTCACCTATGTACGCAACATTACCGACATTGACGACAAAATTATCAAGCGTGCCAATGAGAACAACGAAACCATCCAGAGTCTGACCCAGCGTTTTATTACCGCCATGGATGAAGACTCGGCCAAACTCGGCATCATCCGCCCAGACCTGGAGCCACGGGCCACCGAACACGTACAAGGTATGCTGGACATGATCAGCCAGTTGATTGCCAAAGGCCATGCCTATCAGGCTGACAATGGCGATGTGTTCTACAAGGTACGCAGCTTTCAGGATTACGGTAAATTGTCCGGCAAAAGTCTGGAAGATTTGCGTGCCGGTGAACGTGTGGAAGTGGATAGCTACAAGCAAGACCCGCTCGATTTTGTATTGTGGAAGTCGGTCAAACCTGGCGAGCCTTACTGGGAGTCGCCGTGGGGCAATGGCCGCCCCGGCTGGCATATCGAATGCTCGGTGATGAGTGCCGCCCATCTGGGGCAGCACTTTGATATTCACGGCGGTGGTCAGGACTTGCAGTTCCCGCACCACGAAAACGAAATTGCCCAGTCCGAAGCGACGCATGGCTGTACCATGGCCAACTATTGGATGCACAACGGCTTTGTGCGTGTCGATGACGAAAAAATGTCCAAGTCACTGGGCAACTTTTTTACCATTCGTGAAGTGCTGGAGAAATACGACCCGGAAGTGGTGCGCTTTTTTATCCTGCGCGCGCATTACCGCAGTCCGCTCAATTACTCCGACAAGCATCTGGATGACGCCAAACAGGCGCTGACCCGTCTGTATACTGCCTTGCGCGGCGCGGAGACGCAAGACAGTGTGCAAGAGATTGTTATAGACTGGCAACAGCCACAAGCAGCTAGATTCAAAGCGGCTATGGACGATGATTTCAACACTCCGGAAGCGCTTTCAGTATTGTTTGAATTGGCCAATGACCTCAACAAGGATAAATCCGCAGTCACTGCCGTATTGTTGAAGCAATTGGCTGGTGTTATTGGATTGTGTCAGCGTGACCCCGAAGAGTTTCGTCAGGGTAACTTCAAGACTTATGAACTTAATGCACTCCCTTCAACATTTGAAGCTAATTTTTCTGATGTGTCACTTGTACGTCAAAGGCTTCTCGAAAAAGACGATATTGAAAAAAAAATCGAGGAACGAGCATCTGCCAAAAAAGCAAAAAATTATGTTCTTGCTGACGCAATCAGGAAAGAGCTGGCCGAGGCCGGAATTGTGCTTGAAGATTCGGCGCAAGGCACCACCTGGCGCCGCGCATAGCCCCTAAAACCCTATCTTTTGAAAACTTAAGGAACACGGATGCCCGTTAAACTCTCCGCCCCCGCTGCCGGTAGCCTGCTGCCAGTGCAAGGCGTACAACTGGGCTTTGCTCAAGCCCATATCCGCAAACCCAACCGCAAGGATGTACTGCTGATGACCTTGCCTGAAGGCAGCAGTGTGTCTGGCGTGTTTACCCTCAACCGTTTCTGTGCGGCACCGGTCACCGTATGTAAAGACCATCTGGCCGCAGGGCAGGGCATACGTGCCTTGCTGG